>DASQFN010000116.1 GCA_035633115.1 Gemmatimonadaceae bacterium
GTCGGCCATGCCCTTCTTCGACTGGATCAAGGTGATCGCCGCGGTCAGTGTCGTCTTCCCGTGATCGACGTGACCGATCGTCCCGACGTTCACGTGCGGCTTCGTCCGCTGAAATTTCGCTTTTCCCATTCTTTCCTCTAAATCGCGTGAATTACTTCTTGACTTTGTTCATGATCTCTTCAGCCTTCGACTTCGGTACTTCCGCATAGTGGCTGAACTCCATCGAGTACACGGCGCGTCCCTGCGACTGCGAGCGGAGCTTGGTGGAGTAGCCGAACATCTCGGAGAGCGGCACGCTCGCCGCAATCACCTGCGCTTCTCCGCGCTGGGTCATTCCGCCGATCTTTCCGCGCCGCGCTGACAGGTCGCCGAGGATGTCGCCCATGTAATCGTTGGGGCAGACGACCTCGACATTCATAATCGGCTCGAGAATCACCGGGTTGGCGCGCTTTACTGCTTCCTTGATCGCCATCGAGCCCGCGATCTTGAACGCCATTTCGCTCGAGTCGACGTCGTGGTACGAGCCGTAGACCAGCTCGGCCTTTACGTCGACCATCGGATAGCCCGCGATCACACCGTTCTCCAGCGCCTCTCGCATTCCGTTCTCTGCGGGGCCGATGAACTCACGCGGGATTGTGCCACCGACGATCTTGTCCTCGAAGATGAACCCTTCGCCGTGCTTGGCCGGCTCGATGTTGATGACGACGTGACCGTACTGGCCCTTTCCGCCTGACTGGCGAATGAATTTTCCTTCGACCTTCTCAACTCTCTTCTTGATCGTCTCGCGATAAGCAACCTGCGGCCGGCCGATATTTGCATCGACCTTGAACTCACGCTGCATGCGGTCGACGATGATCTCGAGATGGAGCTCACCCATTCCCGAGATGATCGTCTGTCCTGTCTCCTCATCCGTGTGGACGCGGAAAGTCGGATCCTCTTCGGCCAGCTTCTGAAGTGCGATCGCGAGCTTGTCCTGATCCGCCTTCGTCTTCGGCTCGATGGCGACGTCGATGACCGGCATCGGGAACTTCATCGCTTCCAGGATGATCGGATGCTCGTCGTCGCACATCGTGTCGCCGGTGCGAGTGTCGCGAAGTCCGATGGCGGCCGCGATGTCGCCGGCCCGCACCTCCTCGACTTCCTCGCGCTTGTTGGCGTGCATCTGGAGCAGGCGGCTGACGCGCTCGCGCTTGTCCTTGCTCGAGTTGTAGACGTAGGAGCCGGACTTGAGGACGCCCGAATACACTCGGAAGAACGTCAGCTTACCGACGAACGGGTCGGTCGCGATCTTGAACGCGAGGCCGGAAAAGGGCGCGTCGTCAGCGACTTCGCGCGTCTCCTTGTGCGTGTCGTTGTGCGGGGTGTGACCTTCGATCGCCGGCACTTCGACGGGCGAGGGCAGGTAGTCGATGACGGCATCGAGAAGCGCCTGCACGCCCTTGTTCTTGAATGACGCACCGCAAAGCACCGGAACGATGAATCCGCCGACGGTCGCCTTGCGGAGGGCGTGTCGGATCTCGTCGTTCGTGAGCTCGACACCGTCGAGGTACTTGCCGATCAGCTCGTCGTCGTGGTTGACCGCCGCATCGATTACGTCGTGCCGCGCCTTCTCTACCGCTTCCTTATAGATGTCGGGTACGTCCACCACCTCGAACTCCTTGCCGAGCGTGGCGTCGTCGAAGATGTATTGCTTCCGCTCGATGACGTCGATGTGGCCTGTGAACAACTCGCCCGAGCCGACTGGAAGCTGGATCGGGTACGCATCCCTGGTGAGCCGGTTGCGGATCATGTCAAGGCAACGATCGAAGTTCGCGCCAACTCGGTCCATCTTGTTGGAGAAGATGAGGCGCGGGACCATGTAGCGGTCGGCCTGGCGCCAGACGGTCTCGGTCTGCGGCTCTACGCCGGCGACGGAATCGAGAAGTGTGACGGCGCCGTCGAGCACGCGAAGTGAGCGCTCAACTTCGACGGTGAAATCAACGTGACCCGGAGTATCGATGATGTTGATGCGATACTCGATGTCGTTGCGCGTCCAGAAGGCGGTGGTGGCGGCGGAAGTGATGGTGATTCCGCGCTCCTGTTCCTGCTCCATCCAGTCCATCGTGGCGGTGCCTTCGTGGACTTCACCGATTTTGTGCGACTTGCCGGTGTAATAGAGGATGCGCTCGGTGGTGGTTGTCTTCCCGGCATCGATGTGCGCCATGATGCCGATATTCCGATAGCGGTCGAGCGGAGTATCGCGTCCTGATGTATCTGTTGTATTCGGCTTGCCCTTGCCTTCGGGGCGAGCTGGAATGGCAGTGTTTGTCATCGGGGTCTGCTGTGTTCTTGTTGGATACAGCGCTGTCCACATTCAACAAAAACGCGGGTGGACCATGTCGCTCCAGAAGAGGAGCCGGTATCCATCCGCTGCCGCCGGGTGCGCCCGCTACTGAAACGCGGGTGGGGACTCGAGGCGCGCCGGGCGAAGTTGCTACCCGGCGTTGAGTTGTGAACAGCCTTGAATTATCGCACTCTGCGGCGCTGAATGGAAGGGGTTATCCGCATCAGAAAACGGTGTCCTGCGCCCCGGCCAGGTCAACTACCCTCGGCGGATGTTCGCTTGTTCTCACTCGCCCGAGGACACCATTGTATGGGTATGCCTGCAGCACAAACGGAATGGACCGTCGAGATGGTCCACGCGATTCCCGACGACAACAATCGTTACGAGGTGGTGGACGGGGAGTTGTTCGTGACGCCCGCGCCATCGTGGCGACATGGCGACGTGATCGCCGAGCTTCACCTCATTCTTGCTGACTATGTCAAGCAGAATTCAGTCGGTCACGTGAAACTGGCGCCGCAGGACGTTGTTCTGGATCATCGAACGCTCGTCGAGCCGGACATTTTTGTGGTTCCATTGGTCGAGGGAAAGAAACCGCGAGTGTGGGAAGATGTGGGGAAGATGTTGCTAGTTATTGAAGTTCTCTCGCCCAGTACTGCGCGGCTCGATCGTCGCGTAAAGCGCGAGCGGTATCAACGCGAGAGTGTTCCGCAGTATTGGATTGTTGACGTTGACGCGCGTCTCATCGAGCGCTGGCGCCCGAGCGACGACCGTCCGGAGATTCTTGTAGAAAGAATCGAATGGGAGCCTGCCGGTGCGCCCGAGCCGCTTGTGATCGAACTGCGTGAGTTTTTTCAACAAGCTCTGGAATGAAGGCTGGCCTTGATCGATCCTGGTTCGTTCCGTGGCTCTGCTCGACTCTTCCCTTTGCCTGTGGCGACGAAGCCGCAATGAGCTCGATACCGATCGCAATCTTCGACGAGTTGAATTTCGACCCCCTTGTGCTCAGTGAGAAAGGCCGCGATATCCTCTCCCACCAACAACCAAGGAGGAATTGAATGATGATACGCATGCTGACGTTGCTGTTCCTTGTCGGAGGATCAAGAACCGCGGTCGCGCAATGCAGCGACGCAGACAAGAAGGCACTCGAGGCCTTCGACAGGGCCTGGGGCAATGCGAGTGTCGCGGGCGAGAGAGCCTTCCTGCAGAACGCTTACGCCGATGATTATATGGGCCTGAGCGCTGCTGGCACGACGACCAAGGCTCAGACGATCGATAATACGATGAGGGACGCCGAGCGGAACAGAGCGAATCCGCAGCCCGTCGCCATCCCACCGGACAACTTCATCATCACCTGCACTCCCAATACTGCGACAATCACGCACCGGAATACCTTCATCTCGCGCGCAGACGGGAAAGAGGAGACTTTCTACAACCGCAGCATTCACTTCCTTGAAAAGCGCGGCGGACGCTGGCAGGCCGTGAGCAGCACATCAAATGCGCTCAACGATCAGGGCGCGCTGCTCTATATGGAGCGCGACTGGAACGAGGCCTGGAAGCGGCGCGACGTGGCGTGGTTCGAGAAGAACTATGCAGCCAACGCCAGCGACGTGAACAGCCGAACGGGCGAGCTACGCACCAGGGCGCAGGAGATCGAGGCCATGAAGGCCGACAAAAGTGTTCTGGAGTCGCTCGAGTTGTCCGATCTGAATGTTCGCGTCGACGGGAACGCGGCCGTTGTCACTGGCGTCAATCACGTCAAGGGACGTGACGCGCAAGGCAAGCCATTCGAGCGTCGTACGCGCTTTACCGACACCTTCATCAAGCGAGACGGACGGTGGCTGGTATGGGCTACGCAGGGGACCAACATTCCCCAGTAAGGCGCCCGCAAGTGGGATCGGATTGACAAGCTCCACTCCACCTACCTGGTGGAGTGGAGTTTGTTTATCGCGTGATGATCACTTCGAGCTCGGCTGAGCGTCCAAACCGCCGCCCAGGTCCGCCATCGGAGTAGATCCGCTCGATCTGCCGACGTCAAATCGCCACGAACCATCCGCGCCAGAACCGTCGCTCGCATCAAATCCCGATCGCTCATCGATGTCCTCTCCACTGTTCCTCCCGGCAAGGAGGGATATCATGGAGGGTGACGTTTCTATGCGCGCATCAGGGTGACAGAATCGTCCACGTTCGACACGGAGTGGCTATTACTCTGGAGTGCAAACCCATGAGGCAAGAGCCTCATGGGTTTCGTCGCTTACCCCGCGGGAACCCCAGCGATGCTTATCTGATCTACAGCGTTTGAGTTGCCTGGCTTGCCGGTGCGTATGTCGCAGTGCCGTCATCAGGTGATGGAGCTCTCTGCGAAGAGAGCGTCGCTCCCGCGATGCGTCGGAATCGTTGTCCCGCGCGTGGGCGTATCCGTCCATCGTCTGGTCCGAGCCGCTCGAGACAGAGCGCGCCACGGAAAGAAACAGCCGCGAGTATTCTGCGACAAATGCTTCCCACGCATCGTCACCGGAGTGTGACGGCGCTGCGAGCAGGTCAGCTAGAGGACGCGGCAGGTCCGAAACGGGAGACTCCTGCGATGTGCCGAAGGTCTGATGCTGCCTGGGCATCCTTCAGATCCCGGAAAGTCATCGTAGCCATTTCATCAAGAATCGCCTGAACACCAGGCGGACGCCGCATGTGATCAGGCGGAGGTACGCGGTCTCTCATGTCGGAGTGAACAGCGCGGAATGTCGCCTGGGAGACCGAGTCGATTTATTCACCGGCATCGGCACCTGGTCGCGCCTTACGTATCGCGTGTCTCAGCTGCTCGAGCTCCGCGCGCAAAGGCGCCCAGTAATTCCGATCGAGCTCACGCTCGCGCGCTTCCTCGGCGGCAAGCTCGTTGCGAACCTCCTCCGAGCGTCCCGAAATCGCCGCCGCCACCGCCCCGCGCACCTTTCCGTGCTCCGCCGCCTCAGTCGCATGCGCGCCCACGGCCTCCATCAGCAACTCGGGCGTTCTGAGCTCGAGGAGCCAGAAACGCACACGTTCCGCCGTCGGCTCATCCCGGAACACGAAGTAGTTTGCCTCGACAAGCCGCCGAACCATCGGCCAGTCCTTGTCGCGCTGAGTTTTTTTCGCGGCCACCAGATCGGGAAGCGACATGATGTCGAGATCACCCATGCCCCCAATGGTCGCGGTCGTCCGCCTATCCCATAACGACGGGAAAGCGGCAACGCCCCGCATCTTCGACATTACGTCCAGCCGCATCCGCTTCACGTCGGCGCGACGACACGAAAAATGGATGCTGTGGCCGCGGTCGAGGTACTTCTTCTCAAAGGGCGGAACCGCGATCGCTTCGGCATCGAGATCCCGCAGCGCCTGGGTCAGACGGCCGAGATTCTCCGAGTCAGCCAGTATTGCGAGGTCCGTGTCCCGGCTAAACTCCGCTGCGCCGTAAAAGATGCACGCCTGCCCCCCCATCAGCAGCGACTTCACGTCGTGCTCCTGGATCGTTGAAAGGACTCTGTGTATCGGGGTCTGGATCAAGCGTCCCTCCCAGCGTCAAATAAGTGGCCCACAACCGGGCGCTCTCGTCCCATCGTTCGGCCGGAGTCAAACGGTACCATTCGGCCCACTCCGGCTCGCAGATGTCGTCTGGTTCGATCCGCTTCATTGTCGCTCTGGGGAGCTGTGCACTGCGAAGTGGCTCAGGATGGGGCGTACCTCCGCGACTCCTAACTTACTCCGCCAGTCCAGCGATGTAAGGAACTCGGCAGCCGCTCAACGCTTCGTGATCAGGTTTCCGGCGATTATCACGTCAGAAGCCCCGAGGCGCTCACGAGCCTGGTCGAAGCACGCGGAGAAACGTGCGGGATCCAGTACCGTCCCGGCGCGCGTGTCCCGGCACTTTCGCGGTCATGACAGACGCGTTCGGTGTGACGCAAAGTGTGTCGGCGTAGACAAAGCCTCCATTCCGGAAGACGACCAATTCGTCCTCTCCCCGCGTAAGGTCGCGGCCCAGCGACACCAGGTTATGCGCCTCCATTCCGAGGAGATCCCTCGCAGTTGCCTTCGGTTCGAGGGACTACGCAGGTGTGGGCGGGCCGAACATCGCCCCACCCACCGGGAGCGGGACCGCCGATGCCGTCGCGAACGCGCCCGGTGGCCCTCGGCGCTACTCGCTACGGCGGCGGCCTTCCAGCAGGAGCACCTTGCCGCAGTGGCTCTTGCCGGCGTTTCAGCTACATGTACCCATCCCGCCGGAGCGTCTCGAGCCCGCCGCCATCATCCTTGTCCTGCGCGCGTCCGGCGCGCTCTGCGACATGCGCGAAGCGACCCGTCCTGAGCTCCGCGATTATGTCGGTCACGTTGCGCGCATTCGAAGCGACAGCCCTGGTGCAAGGGCCGCATCCCAGCGACCGGTAACGTGTGCCGTCGCCCTGATCGTAGTAGAGGGAAACTGTGGGAATGTTCTCCCGCTCGATGTACTCCCAGATGTTGAGCTCGGTCCAGTCGAGAAGCGGGTGGATGCGAACGTGCGTCCCGGGAGCAAATTCAGTCTTGTATTGATTCCAGAACTCGGGCGGCTGATCACCGACCTCCCATTCATTAGTCGTTGTGCGAGGCGAGAAGTATCGCTCCTTTGAGCGGCTTCCTTCCTCGTCGGCCCGAACGCCGACGATCACGCCGGTGAACGGCTCACGGTTCGCGTCGAGTACGTACTTCCCGGAGGCGTGGTCAAACCTGTAGCGGGGCCCTTCTCCGCTCAGAGTTCTGGTGAGCGCCTCTGTTTTGAGCAGGCTGCAGCATGTGATTCTATCGACCGCACCATCCGGAAACGTGCGCTTCGCGGAAAGCGCCTCTTCATTCTGCCCATAGATGAGATTCAGCCGCCAATCCGCCACGAGCCGATCGCGGTAGCGGATCATTTCCGGAATCTTGTAGGCCGTGTCGATGTGGATGAGTGGGAACGGCACATGACCGAAAAAAGCCTTCCGCGCGAGCCAGAGAAGGACCGTGCTATCCTTTCCGATCGACCACAGCATCCCCAGCTGTTTGAAGTTCGCGTATGCTTCCCGCAGTATGTAAATGCTCCGGGCTTCGATGTCGTTGAGATGGTCCATGTCGATTCCTTTTACCTTCCCTGACTCGATTCAAGACAACTGCCGCCGCATCGTCGACCGACATCTCCCGGGTATCTATCGTCAGCTCCGGATGCACCGGAATCTCGTAAGGGGCGTCGATCCCCGTGAAGTTCGGAATCTCTCCGCCGCGCGCCCTGGCGTAGAGTCCCTTGATGTCGCGTCGCTCACATTCCTCGATTGGCGTCGCGACGTATATCTCGATGAAGTTATCACATAGTTGGCGGACGAAGCTGCGCGATTCCTCGTACGGCGAGATGAGCGAGGCAACCACAATGACTCCGTTCCTCTCGAGCCGGCTCGCAAGGAATCCGACTTGGCGGATGTGAGCATCGCGTTCCGCGCGTGTGAAACCGATTTCCGGGAAAATGTCGCGAATCGTGTCGCCGTCGAGGTGCTCAACCCGATCTCCGCGCCGCTCGAGCTCTTCCACCACCCGGGCGGCGATTGTGCTCTTCCCAGATCCGGATAGACCCGTGAACCACAGCACCGCCGCCTGGCCGCCGGGCTCCTCCTGATCGTCCAACAGGGCCTTGATCTGGTCGGCAGCCTCGGAGATAGGAAGTTGATCGCTCAACGTGAGATCCCGCGGGACGGCTGAGATATCGCTGGGTCCAAGCCAGACGGTAGTGATCCTGTCCTCATCAACACCTTCCCTGATGATCTCGAGATCCCCCGTCGTCAGCTCGGCTGCGGTCACGATCAGGATCACCCCCGCGTCCAGCATCAGGTTCGCGATCTCGGCAAGGCGGCGCATGTGCTCCCGCCGGTCTTCGGCCGCGCGCCCGAGATCCGCGTCGACTCCATAGAGGATATTGCCAATCCCGAGAAAATACACGACGCGGCCGTCTGCAAAGAGGCGACGCTCGAGCTCCCGCGCGACTGCCTTCCTGTCGGCGTGCTGTTCCCCGGTTATCAGCACGAGCCGCGAACGCTGGCCAAAGCGCGTTGCGCGCTGTTCCCCCGAGATGTCGCTCGGTTCCCACTTGTAGTTGCGGAGCAGGACACGATCGCGCACCCATGACTGTCGATCGGGGAGCGCCTCCCTGATGATTCCGCCGCCGCGGATCTCATAGTCCTCCACGAGTACGAAACGGCCTGTCTCGGGGATGTCCGACACAAGGTCGAACGCGATGGACCGTCCAAGCTCGAGCACGCACTCAGCCACATCATTCCGGCCTATCTCCTCAGGAGACTCAACCACCGCCAGCGTCGAAGCATCGAGGACTCGATGAACAGCCTCGAGACGTACTGGAACCCGGGCGGTTCCGAGCTTGAGCGCATACTCCCGCCGCTTCACCAGCGGCTGGGGTCCAAGCCAGAAAACCGATACCCGCAGTCGCGTTGTAACCTGCGGCCTTGGCTCCTCGATCCGGACCGCGATCTCACCGCGGGGGACGTAGATCTGCTCGTCAAGAGTGAATCCGATCGCGCTACCCGCAACAGCACTCGTTGGATTCCCGGCGTTGAAGGCTTCGATGCTCCTGATGCGGCTGCGCTTGCCCGACGGCAGGAAAAGGACTTCGTCGCCCACGAACACGCTGCCCGTCAGCACCGTGCCCGCGACGATACGACGGTCGTCCCCCTCCTCTGTGAATTTGTACACGCTCTGGACAGGCATGCGGAACGGTCGCTCGACCTCGCTCCTATCGGTGGTAAAAGCGTCGAGCGCTTCGAGTACGGTGGGTCCGGAGTGCCAGGGCATTCTATCCGAATGACCCGCGACGTTATCGCCATGACGTCCCGAGACGGGGATGAAGCAGGACGGTTCGACATCCAGCTTCCGAAGGAAGTCACGGAATTCATCCGCAATCGCTTCGAAGGTCGTCTGGTCGTAGGCGATCAGATCCATCTTGTTTACGATCACGGCCACCTGGCGCACGCCGAGCATGGCAAGCATGTACCCGTGCCGCCGCGAGTTCTCCCTGATTCCCTCGAGTGCGTCGATCACGAGAAGGGCCGCTTCCGCATGCGCGGCACCCGTGATCATGTTCTTCAGAAACTCGATGTGGCCGGGCGCATCGAGGATGACGTAGTGGCGCTTGCCCGAATTGAAGAAGACGCGCGCGGAGTCGATGGTTATACCCTGCGCCTGTTCGTCCTTGAGCGCATCGAGCAGGAAGGCGTACTCGAATGGACGGGCGGTGGCGGCACAGTGCGCCCGGACCTGCTCGAGCTTGCCGTCGGGCAGCGACCCGGTGTCGGCAAGCAGGCGGCCGACAACCGTGCTCTTGCCGTGATCGACGTGGCCAGTGATGACTATGCCCATTCGCGGTTCGCGCGTGGTCATGGGTACGGCATCAACGGGCAATGCGCCCCTGTCCTGGTGCAGAATTGTGTTCACGTTTCGGATGACGGGTAGCAACGCGAAGGGGAGACACGACGCACAGACGTTACGGGTAGATTGTAACGTTCGCTCACGGACATCGCCAAGATTTCTCTCACACGGACGTGCTTTCGATGGTTGACGGAGCCTCCGGCACCATCTCGCGAAACGACATCGTGCTCGTGACGGGCGCCGCGGGCTTCATTGGATCGCATTTATGCGATGCACTGGTCGCTCGGGGCGAGCGAGTGGTCGGCCTCGATGACTTCAATCCGTATTACGATCCAGCGCTGAAGCGGAGGAATATCGAGCAGCTCTCGGGCCGGCCCGGCTTCACGCTGATCGAGGGAGATATCAGCTCGCTCGGGAATGACGAGCTCGACGCTCTGATCGCTCGTTCCGGCGTTGTCTATCACCTCGCGGCGCAGGTGGGCGTCAGGGCCAGCTGGGATGACTTCAATTCCTATGTGATCCGGAACATCACCCTGACTCACAGGCTGCTGGAGGCGGCGCGGCGCGCCATATCGGCAGGTGGAAAATTGCAGCGGTTCGTGCTGGCCTCGACGTCCTCGATCTATGGCGACGCGGAAGATCTGCCGACGGCGGAAACAGCGCCACCGCGCCCCGTGTCACCGTACGGTGTGACCAAGCTTGCCGCGGAACGGCTCGCCCTTCTCTACGCCGCGAATTTCAATGTGCCGGTGACCGCTCTTCGGCTGTTTTCCGTTTACGGACCCAGGCAACGGCCCGACATGGGCTTCAACATCTTTTTTGACTCCGTGCTCAAAGATGCGCCGATCGAGATTTTCGGAGATGGCAATCAGACGCGGGATTTCACTTACGTGTCGGACGTGATCGCGGCCATGCTCGCCGCCGCCACTGCTGACGGCGTGGTTGGTGAAGTCATCAACGTCGGCGGCGGCCATCGCGTCTCCCTGACTGAAGTGCTCGATGTAATCGAAAACGTGGTCGGCCGCTCCGTCGATCGGAAATTCACGCCGCCGATGAAAGGCGACGCCAGGCACACGGCGGCAGAGATCTCGAAAGCGGGAACATTGCTCGGTTATGCGCCGGCGGTTTCCATGACCGAGGGACTTCGAGCGGAATGGGAGTGGATGCGCGATCAGGCCGCCGCAGGTCAACGCCCGCCCCGCGCCCCTCGGGAAGAAACAGCATCGCGACAGCTGTAGCAGCGTTCTCGCCTATCATCGACGACTTGATTCGAGATCATCCAGTGCTGCAGCAATGACGACCACACTGCCTCAACTTCTGCGACATTCCGCCAGCGCACATCCCGACGGCATCGCTGTGGATGATCCTGAGCGCGGGGTCGAGGTGACATATCGCGAGCTTCACTCGCGCGCAGAGAAGCTCAGCGAGTACATGATTCGCCACGGCGTTCGACCTGGCGACCGCGTCGGGATCTATGCACCAAAGTCGGTCGGTACCGTTGCCGCGCTTCTGGGGGCTCTCTATTCCCGTGCCGCTTACGTGCCCGTCGACTGCAGCGCTCCTCCCGCCCGGAATGCCGGCATCTTTGCGGATTCTTCTATCAGGCTCGCCGTCGTCGCTGAGTCGCTGCTGGAGGGCTTGAGGAACGCGTGGGATGGAACAGCCCTGGATGTTCTCCAGCCCCTGGGTGATGACCTCGTGCTTGTCCGCGGGGTCGATGCCGAGGGGGACTCCGCCACGGACCCGGACGGCGAGGCGACCCCCGCTGATGTTGCCTACATCCTTTACACCTCGGGATCGACGGGAAAGCCAAAGGGCGTCGTTCATACGCACCGAAGCGCGTTGAGCTTCATCGACTGGTGCTCTGAGACTTTCGAGCCGACCGCGGGCGACCGCTTCTCGTCCCATGCTCCCTTTCATTTCGATCTCTCCATCCTCGACCTCTACGTTCCGCTGAAGCATGGGGCGACCATCGTTCTCATTGGTGAAGATGTCGGGAAGCAGCCTCTCAGACTCGCGCCGGGCATTGCCGACAGCCGTATTACCGTATGGTATTCCACGCCGTCGATTCTCCGCATGCTAGCGGAATACGGGCGCCTCGATCGACTCGAGTTTCCGTCCCTGCGCACAGTGCTGTTTGCCGGCGAGGTGTTTCCGGTGAAACACCTTCGCGCCCTGAAGAGAATCTGGAGCGCCCCCCGGTACTTCAACCTCTACGGGCCCACCGAAACCAACGTCTGCACGTACTATGAGATCCCTGACGAAATTCCGGTTGATCGCACTGAGCCGTTTCCGATAGGCTTCACGTGCTCCGGTGACCGGGCGATTGTCGCCGACGACAGCGGGCGGGAGGTCAAGAAAGGCGAGGAGGGAGAGCTGCTCGTAACGGGTGGATCTGTGATGCGCGATTATTGGAACCTCCCCGAGCGAACGGCGCAGGCCTTCTTCGTCGATGCCGAGGGGACAACCTGGTACAGAACGGGAGACGTCGTCAGAGAATCACCGACAGACGGCTACGTGTTCGTCGGCCGGCGGGACCGAATGGTAAAGCGAAGGGGGTATCGTGTAGAGCTGGGGGAGATCGAGGCGGCCCTCCACCTCCATCCGCTTGTCATCGAAGCTGCCGTGACTGCAGTTCCGGATGAAGAGAATGGCGTGGCGATCAAGGCATTCCTCTCGTTATCGAGCAAGAACCGCCCTTCCCTGGTCGAGATGAAGCGATTTTGCATCGAGCACCTGCCGGCCTACATGGTTCCGGATAAGTTTTACTTTCCGGAGTCGCTGCCGAAGACATCGACTGACAAGATCGATTATCAGCGCCTGCTTACCATCGCCTGATCACGTAACACGCGCTATGGTATTCCCTGTTCACCGCACACATCGGAACCCGGAATGGAATCGGCAGCCGCATCGGACGTCAAAGGCATCATCAAGAACTACATCCTCGAGGAGTTTCTTCCCGGAGAGAACCCGGACACGCTCGAGGACAGCACGCCGCTGATCACTGGCGGAATCCTCGACTCCATTGCAACCATAAAACTGATCGGCTTTCTGGACGAACGGTTCGGCGCACGCATCGAGCCGCACGAGATGAATGCCGACTTTCTCAATTTCCTGCCGGACATTGAATCACTCGTTAAGGCTAAACAGAAACAGGATTGACCCAAGGCACCGTATCGCTGACATGAATCGAAGATTGGACAACATTCCAGAGAAGGCGGATGTAGTTGTGATCGGCGGCGGGCCGGCGGGCAGCACCGCAGCAAACCTGCTCGCGCATCGAGGGTGCGACGTCGTGCTTCTGGACCAGGCTCGACATCCCCGGCTGATGGTTGGCGAGAGCATCCTGCCGCATATATGGAAGTATCTGGACCAGCTCGGAGCCGCCGAGGACATCGAGAACGCTGGATTCATTAGGAAATCGGGCGGAACGTTATCTGGCGAGGGGCATCCGCCAGACGAAGCTCGCGGACCACGGGAATCACGGAGAACGTCGAGGCGTCGGTTGTCATTGACGCCTCGGGCCAGTCGACATTTCTGTCCCGTTTCGGCATGACTGGCAGGAAAGAGCGCGGCAATTACGACAATCAGGTGGCGATTTTCTCCCAGGTCAGCGGCGGAATACGCGACGCCGGCAGAACCGCCGGCGACACACTGATCTTCTACGAAAAGAAGCATCACTGGGCCTGGTTCATTCCGCTCGATGATGAGCTGGTGAGCGTCGGCGTGGTTGTGCCCACCGACTACTTCGCGTCGCGACGCGAGAGCAAACGCGATTTCCTCGTTCGCGAGCTGCATGAGCTCAATCCCGAGCTCAAGCGCCGCGTTCCGGAAGTCCGGCTGACGGAAGAAGTGCGCGCGATATCCAATTATTCGTACGATACGCGGCATTTTACGGGAAAGGGGTTCCTTGCCGTGGGCGATGCCCATCGGTTCATCGATCCGGTGTTCTCATTCGGCCTGTACTTTTCGATCAAGGAGGCCGAGCACGCGGCCGCCGCCACAGCCGCATACCTCGAGGGGGCAGGTCGTGACGACCAAAATCCATTTCTCGCGTACGAACGGAGCTGTAACGCGGGGATGGATGTCGTCCAGGAGCTGATCGATGCGTTCTGGAACGAGCCTCTGGCGTTTGCTGTGATGGTGCACAACCGCTACAGAGAGGACTGCATCGACATGTTCGCCGGACGTGTCTACATGGCCGAGCCGTCACCGGGACTGCTCGCGTTCCGGCAGCTGAATGGCCGCATGACTCCCCAGCCCGCAAGCGTCGGAGCCTGAGCGCTCCCTGCGCTCGCTCCATGAATTTTTCGCATAGCACAGAGCACCAGCGCCTTCAGGACGAGATCACGGCGTTCGCGCGCACGGAGCTCAATGGGGGCGCGGCCGAGCGCGACCGCGCCCAGCTGTTTCCCCGTGACCTCTGGCTGCGATGCGGTGAGCTTCGTCTCCAGGGATTGATGATTCCCGAGGTCTATGGCGGGCGCGGGCTCGATCCGGTTTCATCGACCGTGGCCCTCGAGGCCCTCGGCCACGGCTGCGAAGATGGGGGCCTCAGCTTCTCCCTCTGCGCACATCTCCTCGCGTGCGTAGTGCCCGTCTGGAAGCACGGCACCGAAGAGCAGAAGCGGCGCTATCTACCAGGCATGAGCGACGGTTCAATAATCGCCGCGAACGCGATGTCGGAGCCGGCGTCGGGGTCAGACGCCTTCGCGCTGACGACGCGGGCAGAGCCGGAAGAAGGTGGTTTCCTGCTCAACGGCACGAAGACATTCTGCTCCAACGGACCTTATGCCGATGTCATCGTTACGTATGCAGCCACCGATCTCGCAAGAGCGTACCACGGCGGCATCACGGCGTTCATCGTACCGCGCGAGACTGACGGACTCAGAACCGGTCCTCCATTCGACAAGCTGGGCCTGCGCACCAGTCACATGAGCGAAGTCGTATTCGAGAACGCCTGGGTGTCGTCTGACGCGGTACTGGGGGGAGTCGGCGGGGGCTCGAGTGTCTTTTCGCAATCAATGGACTGGGAGCGCGCCTGCCTCGGAGGTGTGCACATCGGAACCATGCAGCGCCTGCTGGAGCTCGTCGTGACTCACGCCCGGACACGCATGGTTTCCGGGGAGCCAATCGGCAAGCATCAAGGCGTCTCGCATCCAGTCGCCGACATGAAGGTGCGGCTCGAAGCCGCGCGACTGCTGGTCTATCGGGCAGCGGCCCGGCTCGACCGCGCACGCGACATTTCCATGGACGCCGCAATTGCAAAGCTGTTCGTCAGCGAAGCGCTGGTCGCCACGGCGCAGGACGCGGTCCGTGCCTTCGGCGCGGACGGCGTGATTGAGGGGCATCCGGCGGAGCGCGCGCTGCGCGACGCAGTTTCAAGCACGCTGTATTCAGGAACGTCTGAGATTCAGCGAAACATCATCGCGCGATGGCTCGGGCTTTAGCCGTGACGCGCTGAGCCAGGTGCGCCGGCGCGAACGGTGTGCAGTCTGAGACAACCGTCAGCACACCAACCGGCATAAGCCGCCGGTGCCTCGGCAGATCATCGGCGAAGCGATTCGATGCCTCCGCGACGCAAGTCGCATCCGCGTCGCCTCTGCGCACGGCTGGCGTTTCGCGCTCGATCGCAAGGCTGATGAGGCGCCTCATGTCGATTCGCTCGCGCCGCTCGCGGAGCAGCATCGCCAGCTCGATGTAGGCAACGTCTGTCGGTGTGAGGCGAGCGGCGCCGCGATCACCAGGATTCACCACAGAGCGCCACGATCTCGTGTGACCGAAGCCGAGCGCGTGAGTCATCTCGTGCGCCACAGTGTGCGAATTATGTAGGACGGCCCGGCTCCCGAAGCTTACTCGGACGTCGAATACTTCTCCCGAGGACGTCCAGCTCGCGCGGCTGAACCCATCGTTTGCCGGCATTCGCCTCACATCCACGATGATCACGTTTACCGGATCATCATCTCCCACCGTTGCAGGTTTGAAGAGAGACATGCCGACGTCAGCGCTCATCTCGGAGAGAGTCTTCCAGAAAGCGACGGAATCATCGGCCGAGATGTCCCCGAGCGCGCCCGACCGGCGAAAGGCGACTGGTACCGGGTAGCGCGTGCTCCGCCAGCCGACGACTCCCGCGTTCTCCTCACCCGAGGTGGGGATGCGCCAGAAATGCTCTGACTCCCCTCCGCTGCCGAGCGCCGCTTCAACTCGCACGGGAACTCGCATTCCCGCGTAAGTCCCGCGCTCGATCGTCCGGAATCCGTCGGATGAATCAGCGGAAGCGCTGAATTGGATCTCCTCGACGGCAGGCAGGAGGTCAGCGTGCGATGCGAAGTCAGCGACCGCCTCCGCCGCGACCGAGGCGGCCGCGTCGGGAGGCGCGTCAACGAACGGCTTGTCTACGCGGATCACCGATGCGCACCCGAGAGCGCCGGCAAGGGCGAATGCCGCCGCGAACGCTGCGCGAATACGGGGATGCGTGAATGACAAAATCAACGAAGCACTACGCGGGTGCGAGACTTTAGAAGCATAGCGCGGAGCTTCGAGGAATGAAATACTTCGTGCTGCGTGTCGGCCACGGGAAAGCGGGTGCGGCTACGGGTACGGGTAAAGGGGCACCCTTAACGGAAATCTCTTTTGATGAGAGCCGGCGGGGAGATCGCGAGCGTATAATGCGTAACCGCGTTTAGATTCCTCCCGGCGCGAGTCTCAACTCTTCCATCCCATGAGCGCATTGCCCTTCCCACCGTCCGACCCTCGAGCTTCCATCGTCAGTCTTTTGACGGAGGCGCGTGAGCGAACGATGCTGCTCGTGGACGGGCTGAGCGATGAGGATCTTCATCGGCAGCACGATCCACTGATGAGCCCGATTTTGTGGGACCTCGGCCACATCGCCCACTTCGAGGAGTTGTGGCTCACGCAGAACCTCGACGGTACAATCGAGTTCTCGGAGATGCCGGGCATCTATAACCCCTTCGAGCACCCGCGGGCCGAGCGTGCAAAGCTCCCGCTCCCGGCACTCGCGACGATGCGCGAGAAGCTCGAGGCGATCCGTGAAAAAGCCCTCACGCGACTCTCCCGAGTAAACCTCGACGATCCGAATCCGCTGTTATCGGGCGGGTACGTCTATCACATGGTTCTGCAGCACGAGTATCAGCACAACGAGACCATTCTTCAGACGCTGCAGCTCAAGCTCGGCGAGCCATATCATCCGCCTGTCCGCACTCCGGTCCCGGAAATCATTGTGGACCAGAGCGAATTGACCGACATGGTCCCGATTCCGGCCGGTGAATATCCAATCGGCACTGACGACCGGTCCGCTGCGTACGACAACGAGCGTCCGCGCCACGGTGTCGACGTCTCATCCTTCCGCATCGCTCGGGCGCCCGTGACGAATGGCGATTACATGGAGTTCATGACCGCCGGGGGCTATCGCGATGCGCGGCTCTGGAGCGATGCGGGACGGAAGTGGCTCTCTGAAAGTGGAGCGTCGGCACCAGGTTACTGGAAGCACGACGGTGACACGTGGATGGTGCGAACGATGGACCGGACAGGAGCAGTTGACCAGCGGCGGCCGGTGTGTCACGTCTCGTATCACGAAGCCGACGCTTTCGCGAGATGGGCGGGCAAGCGATTGCCAACCGAGGCCGAGTGGGAAATTGCGGCGTCATGGGACGGACGTGCAGGCGCTTTACTCTACCCCTGGGGTGACGAGCCGCCAACAAGCACGGACGCGAACGTCGACCAGTTGTCGTTCGATACCGCAGCGGTGGGTGCCTATCGCGGAAATGTTTCGGCGAGCGGCTGCTATGGCATGATCGGCGACGTCTGGGAGTGGACCTCCTCCGATTTCACCGGCTATCCGGGATTCGAGAGCTTTCCGTACCGGGAGTATTCGGAGCCGTTCTTCGGGAGCGAGTACAAGGTCTTGCGAGGCGGCTCCTGGGCAACACGCGCTGGCGCAATTCGTAATACTTTCCGCAACTGGGACTATCCAATCAGACGGCAAATCTTCAGTGGGTTCCGCTGTGCCGCCGACGCCTGATTCTGCAGATATCGCCGCGCGCACGACCACCGCGCGCATCGATCGCGGCGAGCTCCTTCGCGATGTCGCCCGCGGACTGGCTTTGGAGCAGAAGGAGCTCGATCCCAAGTACTTCTACGACGATCGGGGCTCCGAGCTTTTCGAGCTCATCACGGAATTGCCGGAGTACTACCTCACGCGGAGCGAACGCACGCTTCTGCTTGCCAGGATAGCGGAGATCATCTCGAGCGTGCGGCCTCGCTCGCTCGTCGAGCTCGGCGCCGGCAGCGCGACCAAGACAAGGATCATTCTCGATGCGATGCAAACCGGAGGGACTGGCGAGCAGTATGTGCCGGTGGATGTCAGCAGGAATTTCCTGGAGGAAACTGCTACACGCCTTCGCGAGATTTACCCGCAGCTGGAGATCACTGCGGCGGTTGGAGACTTCACACGCCAGCTGAAGCTTCCCTGGCTGGAGCGACCGACACTGTTCGCGTTCCTGGGCAGTACAATAGGAAACTTCGAGTCGGAATCAGCCATTCGCATTCTGCGTCGAATTGCCGCACAGATGTGCCCGGACGACAGGCTTCTGCTTGGCGCCGACCTTCGCAAGGACCCTGAGCTTATCGAGGCAGCATACAACGATCGGGCGGGAGTCACCGCGGAATTCAACCTCAACATCCTTCGCGTCCTCAATCGGGAGCTCGGCGCGAACTTCGATTTGTCCGCGTTCAGGCATCGCGCTTTCTACGATCGCGATCGTCACCGAGTCGAGATGCACCTGGATTCCGATCGCGATCAGACGGTCTTGATCCCCGAGATTGGCAGCGTCCGGTTCCTGGAAGGTGAATCGATTCGAAGCGAGCTGAGTTGCAAATACGACAGGCCGAGCGTCGAATCACTTTTTGAGCGGGCAGGTCTTCGCCTCGAACGGTGGATCACGGACGCGGACGAGCTGTTTGCTCTCGCTCTCGGCGGACCCGTGCGGACAGCACTCTGATGCGTCTCGACCGCAGCACGCTGCTGGCCAGCGTGGAATCGCTTTTTTCATCCTCTGGCAGCGCACACCCGATGGGAGTGGGTGCCGAGCTGGAGCTGATACCATTCGGTGCCGAGAGCGGCGAGCCGGTTTCTATCGCGGCGTTGAGCGGACTTCAGTCACTGCCGGTGCTTCGCCGCGTTGCACGGTACGCTCGTTGGCTGGAGAGGGCTTCCGCTGGCGATCCTCCCTCCTGGTCGACACCTGACGGCGGACGCGTTTCCTTCGAGCCAGGCGGTCAGATCGAGATCAGCAGCGCGATATCTCCTGCTGCATCCGGTCTGATCCGCGATCTGCGTTGCACTTCGGAACTTCTGACGAGTGCATTCGAGCGTGACGCAATGGTTCTGGAGGCTGTCGGCGTCGATCCCTACAACGACATCGCCGATGTGAGTCTGCAGCAGCACCGGCCACGATACGAGCGCATGGCGCGTTACTTCGATTCTATCGGCGAATCCGGTGCGCGGATGATGCGACAAACAGCGTCGCTGCAGATCAACGTCGAGAGCGGCCCAAAACCGTACGAGCGCTGGGCGCTTCTCAGCTCGCTTGCGCCATACGTGACCGCGATCTTCGCTTCCTCCGCCGTTTACGCCGGCCAGGCCACAGGTCACCGCAGCTACCGGGCTCACCTGTGGCGGACCCTCGATGCATCGCGTACCGGCCTGCCTGTCGATGAGGACAACCCCGCCGCTGCCTATCTCGACTTCGCCCTGGAGGCAGGCGCAATAATGCACGGGAACGGCGAGCGCTATCCCTCATTTTCCGAGTGGATGCATACGGGAAGTCCAACGCTCGAGGATTGGAAGTTTCACCTGAGCACTCTTTTTCCCGAGGTGCGTCCGCGCGGCTACTTCGAGCTTCGCTCGGCAGACGCGGTTTCTCCGGAGCATCTGGCTGCAGCCATCTCGCTTGTCGTCGGCCTCGTCTACGACGAAGACACATCTCGCGCCGCAGCAGACCTTCTCGGATCGCCCAACGCCAGGGCGCTGGAGACTGCAGGTCGCGCGGGGCTGGCCGATCCCGCGATTCGTGAAAAGGCGATCGAGCTGACAAATCTCGCGATCGCCGGGTGTGAATCGCTCGGCGACCGGTACATCTCCGCCGCCGATGTGGACTCGGCAGTGTGTTTCTTCGACCGGTACACGCGTCAGGGAAGATCTCCCGGCGATGACCGAACCTGAGCCGGGTGCCGCCCTCGAGGTAAACGACGTCTCGAAGCGTTACGGAGATGTGGCCGCGCTCGCGCGAGTCACGCTCACGGTGGCGCCCGGTGAATGTCTGGCACTCGTTGGAGAAAGCGGCTCGGGAAAGACCACACTTCTCCGCTGCATCAACCGGCTGCTCGACCCCGACAGCGGAACGATAACAATCGACGGGCGAGACACGCGCTCCGTCAATCCGGTAGCGTTGCGCAGGTCGGTCGGCTACGTGCCACAGGAAGGCGGAATTCTTCCTCACTGGAGCGTCAGCCGGAATGTCGCGCTTGTACCTGTGCTGTCCGGAATGCCTGACGCATCCGAGCGCGCAACGCGTGCGCTGGAGACGGTGGGCTTCGACGCGGCGGCGATCGGCGGGCGTTGGCCTCACGAGCTTTCCGGTGGGCAGAAGCAGCGAGTCGCCTTAGCGCGCGCACTTGCCGCGGGACAGAGACTCCTTCTGCTCGACGAGCCTTTCGGTGCGCTCGACGCCATCACCCGCGCTGAGCTGCAGCGTCAGCTCAAACAAATACGCGAGGCCGCGCGGCCGACGACTGTGCTCGTGACGCACGATCTGCGGGAAGCGCTGTTTCTTGCCGATCGAATCGCCGTTCTGCGCGAAGGGAAGCTCGAGCAGGTCGCGGACGGGCCGACGCTGCGTGGAGCGCCAGCAACCGAATATGTCCGGCAATTGCTGGCGTACGTGGAAGACGAGGAATGATCCGGACCCTGGGGCAAGTGTTGCGCGCACTGCTCTTCCTGAGTGCCGCAGTGCTTCCACCGTCGCTGGTTCGCGCGCAGACGGCGAAGGCGGGTTCTCCTGTGGTGGTCGCATCCAAACCGTTTGGTGAGTCATTCATACTGGCCGAGCTATTTGCGCAGCTTCTCGAGCGCCGTGGATTCACCGTCGATCGACGGCCGGGGCTCGGCGCGACAGAGGTTGCCTTCTCGGCGGTCCGATCCGGTGCTGTCGACGTCTACCCCGAGTACACTGGAACAGGACTGCTCGCCGTACTGAAGGAACCCCCGCAAAATGATCCGGCAGCTGTCTTCGCTCGCGTCGCGCGTGAATTCCCGAGGAGGTACGGAGTGCGGTGGCTGCCTCCCCTTGGATTCGAGAACACCTACGCGATTGCCGTGCGCCGGCAAACGGCGGAGCAATACTCTCTCGAAACTCTCACTGATCTCGCAGGCGTAGCGCAACGTCTCACGGCCGGCCTGACGGCGGATTTCATCGAAAGAAAAGACGGACTTCCCGGATTGAAATCGGCGTACGGAATGTCGTTCAGGAGCGTGCGGCCGCTCGGCCAGGCCGTGAAATACCAGGCGCTCACTTCAGGTGCGGTTGACGTCATCGACGGCTACTCGACGGATGGATTCATTGCGAAGCACGACCTCGTCGTCCTGCGCGACGACAAGAGATTTTTTCCGCCGTATGAAGCTGCGGCGTTGGTCAGCGGACGACTCTACCGCAATCACCCGCGCGCGATCGCAGCGCTAGTCGAGCTGAGCGACCGGCTCGACGTGAAGACGATGCGCAGGCTGAATGCGAGACTGGAAGTTGATCGCGAGCCCGTGGATGCCATCGCTCGCTCGGCGCTTCAGGAGCTTGGACTCATCGCCGGGGCCGCTGTCGTTTCGCCTTCCTCAACCAGTGCCGCATCGAGCTCGTTCGCCGGCTACATGTGGAGTCAGCGGCAAACACTGCTGGCAGCGGTAGTACGCCATCTCATGCTTGTAACGGTCGCCCTCGTCGCGGGAATGCTTGTCGCGATTCCTCTCGGGCTGTGGCTTGACGCCGCCGGCCGGGCCGCCGAGCCCGTGATACGTGCGATCGGTCTCCTTCAGACCATCCCGAGCATCGCGCTGCTGGCGTTCATGATTCCTCTGATTGGCATCGGTGTATGGCCGGCGCTCGTTGCGCTCTGGCTCTATTCGTTGTATCCGATCGTGCGGAGCACGTACTCAGGAGTGCGAGACGCCGACCCCACCGCGGTCTACGCCGCACGGGCGCTCGGCATGACGCCCTCCCAGATTCTGCGGCAGGTGCGTCTTCCTCTCGCCGCGCCGACGGTCCTCGCCGGCATTCGGACTGCGGCAGTGATCGCGGTAGGAACCGCTACTCTGGCGGCGTTCATCGGTGCGGGCGGGCTGGGCGAGCCGATTGCCACGGGTCTCGCCCTCGCCGACACGCGGCTAATTCTCTCGGGCGCACTGCCCGCAGCGGCGCTGGCGCTTGTCGTCGACGCGCTGCTCGCCATTGTCGAGCGGGTGACAACTCCCGCGCCGTTACGTCACGCGGCCGCGGAGCGATTCAGAGAGCGGATGCAGGGCTGACGATCAATACGGGATTGTCCGCACGACCTCACCACTCGCGTTGGGCGCGCTCTGTGAGCCGGCCACCGAAGCAGCGAGACCACCTGCCAAGCTGCTTATTCAGTTCATCGCACGTCATTGGATTTCCGAGTCTCTATCACGACCTCCGGGTATTCGATAGAGGGACCATCCAACAATTGTGCGTTTCTGACGTTGAGATGTCTTTCAAAGAAAGCCAATACATAGCTGTTAATGATCTTTAGACACCGCCGACTGTCGATCTTTGAGCCAGCAAACAATTGATTGAGTACCGGTGCTATCAGGGATAGCTCAGAAAAATTGGAATGGTTGGATCCCCGAATTTTGACCGTGTAAACTGTATTTCTGAATTGCCCGTAAGCAAAATTGTTCATATCAGCATTCGATTCACTGTACATGAACATGAAAGGTTGATCGAGGCCTGCCTCCACAACATCTCCATACTGGAAGCCATCCATGTTGATACCAGCTTTGAACCTTGAGTCCAGCCTGCTGGTCTGAGCCGCATTGGCGCCACCAAAAGACATCCCTACTATACCAACTTTTGTCGGATGGATTTTTCCCGCAAAGGGGGTCAACGCGTTTGTGTTCAAGAGCTCAATTCGGTTTAAGACGAATCGGGCATCCGCTGACCAGACTGGAATGCTTTCTTCAAACAATCCATTGAATTCCCTGAGCTGGTTCGCTGCATTGGACCGTTCAAGTGGATTCTTTGAAAGAGCAAGTACGTTAAGAAGTGAATCTCGAACAGGGCCCTTTTTTCGAGTTCGGCGTCGAGACGCAACAAGGCCGGTATCCACCCATACGATTCGTCCATCTGGAAATACTGTGGCAGTGGACTCATATGTGTGATCAATGCCAACGACAATGTAGCCATGGCTGGCGAGATCTTCGGCGAGAATGGTGTTTTGTGTGCGCGTGGCGAAGTACGCATGACCGTGTGAAAACACGATCACCGGATAACTTTGCTGTTTTTTTGAAACGGGTGCTTCCGCGAAAGAATGAGAACGGATGAGCTTGAGATGATCGAAGATGAAGGATGGACCACCAAATGCGTTTGCCATCGCGATCCCTTCCACATCGGCATCGGGTTTGTAAAGCCCGGTCCTGGCACCTGCTGCTGGATCAGCAGGATACCAGAACTGAACCATTAATTCCCGATAATCTGCGCTATCTGATGTGTAAACTTCCGAACGCGAACTATCAGTAAAATGATAAGAGACTGTGCCCACTTTATGAGGACCCGCAGGCTCCGGGAGGGTGAAAACTGGAAAGAGATACGGGAGAGCCGTCGCAACAACAAAGAACAAGACTCCCAGGAAACCCATTACGATCACCCGCCATCTTCGAGCGGGTCGTACACCTGGCCGGACCGTGCGCCTGATTGTAATGAGGCACAACAAACCCGTAAGCAGATATGCGGGCACCATCTGCCAACGGTATCCTTCGAATGAGAAATGAAGGATGGAAGCGATCACCGCCAAACCGAGAAGTGTTTTTGTCCAGCGAGCTTTGTCGTTTCTCCCGAAGAATGGCCGAAGGAAGAAAAGCAAATTGACTAACAGTATGAGAATTTCAAATAATCTCACTGTCTCGTTGATTTAATTGTTGCAAGTGTCGCTCATGCTGGGGCGACTGCGGATACGTCGATGTTTCACTGCTGGAGTAACCGGAGGTGGATCACGCAGCTTAGCGCAGAGCCGTCGAGCTTCCGCCGCCTCGCCACTAAACTCGGGACTTGAGCCCTATCTCACCGCGGCGACACACTCTCTATCAAAGGCTCTCGCTTTGCCTATCAACATAACGCCCAGCGCGAACTCGACTAACGCCAGCGGGGGATGGAGGGCGGACAATACCGGTACCGATGCGCGTAAAAAAATCAGGATTTCAGCCTGAAGGATGAACATGCCAAACAGAAGCCACGTCCACCGTTTCGTCCGGCTGGGGAACTTACCCACGTAGGCAACGATCAGCATGATGAACACGGGCAGCCCGAGGTAGTGTCCCAAGTCGGTGTGCAGACCAATCGATCAGTGTCGCCACAACGACCATCCCCGTGAGAAAGACTTGAACAAGAAGCCCCACGACAAAAACGAGCGCGCTGAGCAAGTAGACGTTTAGCGTCCATCCTCTCATTGTGATCTCCCTGATGCGTCGTTACATGACGAAAGATCGGATGTCAGCCATCGGCTATGCAATGGACACCATGAACGCACACCAGCGAGCTAGCCCCAGATGAAGGACACCCCGCCTGGCAGTCTATTGCCAGGCGGGGCGCTGAGTTACGAAAATCCTGTCGGACCTACCAGCGATAATGCGCGAACGCCTTGTTTGCCTCAGCCATCCTGTGCGTGTCTTCTTTCTTCTTGATCGCATTCCCTTCGCCCTTGGAAGCGGCGATCACTTCGGCGGCGAGCTTTTCGGCCATCGACTTCTCGTTGCGCCCGCGGGAAAATGTGATGAGCCACCGCATCGCGAGGGCTGTACGCCGATCCGGACGCACTTCGACGGGAACCTGATATGTAGCGCCACCGACTCGGCGGCTCTTCACTTCGACTGCCGGCTTGAGGTTCGTGAGCGCCTGCTTGAAGACGGTGACACCGGACTGACTCGTGCGGCTCTCGACGAGGTCCATCGCGCCGTAGAAGATGCGCTCGGCCGTGGATTTCTTCCCTTCGTACATGATCGCGTTGATGAACTTCGACACCGTCTGGCTGTCGTAGCGCGCGTCGGGAAGGATTGTACGCTTGACGGATTTCTTGCGGCGGCTCATTTACTTCTTTCCTCCCGCGGCTCCCGCGGCTTTCGGCTTCTTCGTGCCGTATTTCGACCGGCTCTTGTTCCGACCGTTCACGCCCGACGCGTCGAGGCTGCCGCGCACAATGTGGTAGCGTACGCCGGGCAGATCCTTAACACGACCGCCACGGATGAGCACAATCGAGTGCTCCTGCAGGTTGTGGCCTTCGCCCGGAATATACGCGGTGACTTCGAAGCCGTTGGTGAGCCTGACGCGCGCGACTTTGCGCAGCGCTGAGTTCGGCTTCTTCGGGGTGGTGGTGTAAACGCGGGTGCAAACTCCACGCTTCTGCGGATTGGACTTCAAGGCCGGCGCTTTTTCCTTTTTCTGGACGTCGCGGCGGCTTTGACGGACGAGCTGGTTGATAGTCGGCATTAACGATTCTGGGTTTAAAAAAAATCCCTCATCGAGGGCTGGACAGCCTTTAAAGTTAGACACCCAGCGAGGGAGCGTCAAGTCACGCAGCGAGCGTAGCTCGTGTGGAAGTCGAGGCGTGGCCTGATCTTACAAGCTCGGATCATTCGGTGTCGAGCGCCCTTCGCGGCCTTGAATTTGAACTGTCCGAAGGCACGGAACCGATCGACGCTCGCTCACGGACCTAACGCCCCTGACGACAGTTGTTCAATTCAGTTCGTAACTGTAACCACAGATGAACGCGAATAGACACCGATTCTGTTCCGCAATTATCCGTGTTCAGGCGCCTCCCCCGTGCTCATCTGTGGCTCGTTAACAATGGCGGCAAACATTTTCCTGATGTGGCGCCGGACACCGGACGATCGGCTCGAGCCGGATCAAGTCGCTACGAAATTGCAGCAGATTTTTGCGCCTCTTTTTTCCGGGTCCCTTGAACTGACAATCCGTCAGAATTCTGCAACGGCCATGGTGTATCTCGAGCTTCCTATGCGCGGCTGGAGCGCGCCACTTTTTCAGGAAGACGAGGAAAATTGGGCCGTTGCTCCTGACTATCCCGTCAATGCCGGCGCCGCACTTTCCGCAAAGGAGAAGGATTTTTCCAGCATCCTTCCTGCCCTGGGACGGAGCCTGCAGGCGAATCCTTTTCAGCTCCTGCGCAGATTGGCTCCGCCTTTTTCTCTGGCGTGGTGCTCCAAGCTCACTGGCGAAGCATTCGTTCAGAACGATGGTCTTGGACAAGCCCAGCTGTTTGAATACGAAAAAGGGCGACTCTTCGCCGTAACCAATCGGCTCTTTGCGTTGAAGGCTCTTGGCATTTCGCTCGAGCCAGTGGCTGAAGAGTGGGCAGCACGATGGACTCTCAACTGGTTTCCAAAGAATACGAGCGGCTATAAATCAGTGAGATTTGTTGGGCCCGGAACACAACTGCATTTCTCTACGCATGGAATAACCAGAGCCACGCACGACGTTTTGAGAGAGTGGATCATCCCGGATCACAAATCTCGGGAAGATCTGGCCGAGTTGGCGCGATCCTCGTTGCTGAGCGTGATCAAGTCGGTGGCTCCTCTATGGAAAAAAAAGCCAACACTCCTGCTTTCCGGAGGATGGGATAGCAGAGCCGTCGCGTCGTCACTGAAATATCTGGGATTGGAGTTCACTGGTAAGGTCACGGGGCTTCCTGGCCGTCCTGATGTTATCGTCGCATCCGAGCTGGCTAAGATCGGGGGTCTGGACCTCGAGATTGATAGTTCCGGCGGTTTGCCTCCCGAGAATCTGGACGATTGCCGTCGCAGTATTTCACTGGCATTACTGTGGGAAGCAGGGTACCGCGTCACAAGGAAACACAAACTGTTTCTGAATGGCAAAAAGGATAAACACCTCGGCAGGGGTTCCCCTAAACTCAGCGGGAAGCATGGCGAGATTGGACGTGGCTTCTATTCGACGAAGTGGGACACGGAAACCGAGGCTCTAAAGCAGGAAAGCCGTTTTGTCGAAAGAATGATGGAGCATATGCCTCGATTCACGCGGGAGCATCTGCGTGACAGCGTCAGAGACATGATCTCTGACGCTTACGCTCAAGCCGACGAATACGGTTTCAAAGGGCTTCAACGCCTCGATTTTTTCTATCTTTACGAGCGAAACAGACGCCTGGTGTCGGGCTCACACAGCGCAAAGACTGGTTTGGTTATTACGCCTTTTCTCAATCCCGACTACATCTCTGCGTCCTTCTCGCTCCCGAATTTCGAGAAAGTAGCCAACCCTTTCCACCGCCATATTATCGAGAAAAACACTCCTGAATGGGCGAGTATTCCGTATGCTGCAAGCCTCCCTGAAGAGGAGCTCGAATCGGAAGAGATGCCTTACACAGAGAATCAACAACGTTGGAGGCAGCCCACGGGTTACAGGAACTACGACAATCGCCTTTACTGGGAAAATCTTGCGAAGCCGCTTTTTGACGAATGTCTCAGGAGCAGTGGGTTCTGGACAGAGGTATTCGATCCCGATCTTGCCAGGAGAAAAAGATGGTCTGATGATGCGGATGATCTGGTGATCACCTGCTTGCTTCCTGAAACCTTGGAAGGAAACGCTTTGCGGCCCCAAATTTGAACTGTTCGGAAGCATGGAAAACAATCGATCCTCGGCCGCCGGGCGGCTCGCGCGCTTGACACTCCTGGCGACAGTGGCCCTGCTCGCCGCGGCTTGCATCGTCGAAGAATCAGACGCATCGAAGAAGGCTACGGCTGATTCAGCGGCAGCGTCGGCATCGGCCGTTGCGACGAATTCTGGCGGCGTCGACGCTATCGAGATCTCCGCGCCCGGGTACAACGTCTACTCGCTCGACACTGCCGGGCTCGGCGCACAGATGGATAGTCTCCCGCCGTTCTCGAGCGATCCCGCGTTCACGCAGATCACGGCGAAGTCTGCTGTCGCCCCTCCCCGCAAATTCCCGCTGGCCATCCCCAACCGGGGCCCGGTGGTGCTTCAGCTTCAGGTGATGCTCGACCGCGCCGGATTCTCGCCGGGAATAATCGACGGCACGTGGGGGAAGAATGCGGCGAAGGCTCTCAGGTATTTCCGTGCCGCGAACGGAATGGACTCGGCGGTGACGAAGTCGCTCGACAAGGCAACATACGACAGGCTCGCGGCTGCAGCGCAGACCACTCCGCTCGTTACGACACATGAAGTGACGATGGATGACATGGAAGGACCATTCCTCCCGATTCCCGATGACGTCTACGAGCAGGCGAAGCTCAAGTGCCTCTGCTACAGCTCACCCGCCGAACAGCTGGCCGAGCAGTTCCATACGAGCGAGGCGATGCTGCGACAGCTGAATCCCAAGGTCGACCTCAAGGCGCTGGCCGCCGGCATGACGCTTCAGGTTCCGAATGTCGAGACGCCGATTGACGATGCTGCAACGCGCGATACGGCTGCACAGAGGGCCGCGAGGATCGTCATATCGAAGACAGGCTTCTGGACGCAGGTACTCGACGCATCCGGAAAGATTGTCGCCCATTTCCCTTCGACGCTTGGCGCGGGTTACGATCCTTCGCCCACCGGCGGCTTTCGCGTGACGAACATTTCCCGCGAGCCCTCATTCCACTATCAGCCTGCTCTTTTTGCGGAAGTGCCCGACACCAAGCCCAAGGCAAAGCTTCCACCCGGCCCGAACTCGCCCGTCGGAGTCGTCTGGATGGCGCTGTCGAAGCCCCACTACGGAATTCACGGTACGTCCTCGCCGGAGACTATTGGCTACACGAACTCGCACGGGTGCGTGCGATTGACGAATTGGGATGCGGACCGTCTCGCTTCGCTGATCCGGGCAGGGACGCCGGTGGAGTTTCAATAGTCGCGTCGCACGATAGCTACGTGACGATGCGACTGGACGGCAGTGCATCGCTTTCGCGCACCCCCTGCTCGAATGGCCCGAGCAGGTGCGCGATGCTGTTCGCGTAGTAGCTGATCAATCCACGGTTCTTTGGAAGAACCACGTAACCGTCGCCCGAGCGGACGAGAATCTTTCGCATGCGAAGCATCTTCCACGCACGTTCGAAGATCTCGTCGATTTCTCCTTCCGCGCGAATTACACGCGCGTTGAGCTCGAGGAGCACGTCCCTCATCTCGGACATACGAGCGAGCAGTCGCTCGCGGGACACGAAGTCGCTGTCCAGTGACTGAATTGCGGCGCAGGCGAGCGGCACCGGTGTGACAGGTATGATCGCCCCGATGCGAGACATCATCTGATCGCACAGCGACTGGACTTCGGCCAGGCGGGCATGCCGGGAAAGGTCGAAGAGATTCGTGCCCGACCTGTGCAGCTCATCGAACCACTGAGCGACCTGCAGCGGCTCACCGACAGTCACGGCCGCGCGCCCGTACCGCTTCCACCGCCTGAATACCATTCGCGCGGTATTCCACCACACGTACCGCGAGACCTCGTAAAGCTGCTTCCGCTTCGGCGTCTGCCGATGACCTTCCGACCGCGCGAGCTCGCGGAGGAGTGTCCGATCCTCGAGTACGCGGTCGTAGTTAATGGCGACCGGCACCAGATAGATGCGATTTCGATATCCTTCGTCGCGCGCAACACCAAGCATGTAATCGAGAAGACCGATCTTGCCCGGACGAAGCTTGCCGTCGCGCGTGAGTCCGCCTTCGGGAAAAATCCCCTGGGTTACGCCCTCTCGGGTAATGAGCTGGACATAATGCTCGAGGACGGAGTGATAGAGGGGCTCGCGATACTTGCGGCGGATGAAGTACGATCCAAACGACTTGAAGATGTATTCCAGCGGGAATGCGCGGGCCCATTCGCCAACCGCGTACGAGATCGCCACTTTGCCCGATAGCACGTAGCCGACGAGGAGATAGTCGGCGTTCGAGCGGTGATTCATGAGGTAGATCACGATCGCGTTTCGAGGCAGCGGCTTGCCGCTCCAGGCCGGGTGGTGCTCGGCGGAGACTTTGTAGAAGAAATTCAGAACCGAGCGGCTCAGGACATAGCCGAACCTGTAGTACGCGAGAATGTTGAACGAAGGGATGATCTCGGCGATGTATTCTTCGACGCGCGACCAGACTTTGTCCGACGACAGCCCGTGAGCCGCCGCATGCGCCGCGACAGCACGTGTCAATTCGGGATTCGTCAGAAGGATCTCGCGAACCCTCGATTTCTCGGCAAGCTTGAACTTGTCCACGCGGGAGCCGCGCTCCCGTACAGAGCGAACTGCGGTGCGGTTGAAGTAGCGACGGATCCCTTTGGACAGCATCGGTGGAGAAGATGCGCGACAGCGGATGACGCTGCGAGTTAATTCCTCGTGAGGCGCATCACCCAGCTGGCGGCTCGATGCTTTCCAGTCAACCCAGGCATCGGTCGAGCCGGATCGTCGCACTCGAAGGTAGGGCTACCCCGACCGGGCCGTAACCGAGTGAGGAGTTGACGCGCTCCTACTCCCGTCCAAGCGGAACCGGCCTCCAAGTTTCCAATCCCTGAATTCCGCCATAGATGGACCCCGCGATGGCGCCACCCGTGCCCAAGAGAGCTCCGAAAAACAAAGCCGTTTCTCCGCGGCTGCAGGCAATGATGCACCAGCCGTCACCGCTGTCGCTGTAAGTTGCCGCTCCAAGGATCGCGCCACCGACAAGCCCGATTGCGCTACCGATGAGCGCACCTCTCAGGAGACCGCGTCCCCGGCCCCGCCCGGCGCTGACCTGAACGGATTTCACCTGATCCATTGGAATCACAGCCGAGACTGACTTGGAGCTCTCGTTCATATAGTGGAGCGAATCGCGGCTCACGCCGATGTAAGTGCCTGTCCTGCTGTCGCCGACGGTCGGCTGAACGCGGATTCGCACTCCGTGCTGCAGCGAGGCAAGGTCCTGGGCGCCAGCCGGGAAAGCGAGGCAGACTGTCATCAGGCAGAGCATTCTCATGGCAACTCGCATTGTGTCTCCAGCTTCGGGGTCAGTAATACCGGGGAGCGGAAGACTAGCTCGGCTCAACTCGGGATCACATACGTAGACCTACGTAGGACTGAAAGGGACCCCCTTGCAAGGGGCTTTAAATTCGATTCCATTCCCGGATCTTGAGCTCACCCATCCCTCTGCACGGCCATGCGTTAACCTGCCGGCGTATGGTGCGCGCGCTGACTCTCGCCGCGATATGCGGCGCAAATGCTCCAGCGGGCGCGCAACTGCGCCCGCTGGAGCCGTTCTCGTGGCGCGTCTTCGAGGAAGACGTCAGGATTGCGGCAGACTCGCGCGTTGCGAGGTACCAGGGCCAACGAGCCTCCCTGGCTGGAACGAAGGGCGATCTGTGGGAAGTTCCGACGATGTCATTCGCGTGGACCAGCGGGCGGTTCGCAATTCTTGCCAGCGGCACAGCTGTACGATTCTTCGCCGAGCGGGAGCGATTCGGCCCGCCATACCCAGGTGTGCTTCCCGCGCGGAATCGCCGACGGCATGACTCCGGAGAGTACACCATCGGAACAGGGGTCAGATTGACTCCCTTGCGTCACCCGGTCGGAGCGCTGCTACGGTTTGGGACGCGCCTGCCGACGACTGACAACAGGACAGGGCTGGACCGTGACGCAACCGACTTCTTCGCCACGATCGTCGGTCACGCCCGTCGCCGATCGCTCTCGGTCAGCCTCGAGGCAGGCCTCGGCATCACCGCCACTCGGGATTCCACCTTCGAGCAGGATGACCTGCTGCTCTACTCGGCTCGCGCAGAGTACGAGCGCGGTATTGTCAAACCTTCGTTAGTGGTTGTCGGACAGACACACGGCCCGACGCACAAGGAGCGTCGCGGGGTTGAGGACCTGAGCGAGGCGAGGCTCGGCTTGCGCGTTGGCGATCGGACGTGGATCCGTCTCGAAGGGATCAAAGGGCTGGAGACGTTCTCGCCCGCGTATGGCCTCAGCGTCGCAGTCGGCATGCTGCGATAGCAAAGGAACAGGGCGTCCCTCAGAATCCAGCTAGCGCTGACTCGATCCCAGCGGCACGCTCAGCGTGCGCGGCGCGCGCGGGATGCAAAGTGCAGGAAGTATCTGCTCAACGACTCGGCCGAGCTCGGCGAAACGGGCTCGTCCCAGAACAGCGCGCAAAACTCAGCGCGCGCGCGCAGAATCTCGCGTCGCCGGTGCCCGCGCCACCGGTCGTCCTGCGCTGTCAGATCCAGAAGCTCGAGCGCACGATCTGCGGCGGATTGAAATCGCGCAGTATTACCGGCGCGCCACGCTCGAATTGCCCGATCGACCTCGCTGCCGGCGTTGCCCAGTTGTTCGCTGAGCGACAGACGGTGCCATCGGCCCGCCGACAGTGTTTCGTGACGCACGCTCGTCATTCAGGAATCAGCTTTGTCACTACTTCACGAATCCGTTCCCGCAGGTTCTCGTCTTCGACGTCGCGCGAGCGGTTATTCAGTGCCGGGCGAATGTTGATCATCGAGTCGAACTCGATCCAATTCTCTCCTGACTCGGCCGGGTAAAGATTGATGCCCCAGAGGTCGTTCTGCACGGACCCGTCGTCGAGCAGAGCGCTCTCTTCGTCGGAGTGCAGCTCGCCACCAAGCGCGATCACTCGGCGACTTACATCGACCACGCCTTTTATCATTTCGCCGAACGAATCGCGAGCGAGCTGCGCTACCTGGTAGCGCGAGGTGGGGCTTTTCAGAATTTCGATGGTCATTCGACTTGGGCAATTTGGCCGATACCGCTGTGAAATATACACGCGCTCGCGGGGTTTCCTTCGCGGAGGTCTTTCACCTCCTGATCAATGAATCCATGCGTGGCGCACAACGAAAAAAGGGAGAGCATTTCTGCTCCCCCCGATTTCCATCACACGAAGCCGACTTACAGCTCGTCGTCCGCCAGCGCTGGTGCTGTCACTTCCTCCAGATCCGGGTCTGCGAGAATCTCCGCGATGCTCGGCTCCGGAAGAATCTCCGGCAGCGGCGGCTGTGGCGCACCCTCGATGTCCACTTCCTGGTAACGGTACATGCCCGTACCCGCCGGGATCAGGTGGCCGATGATGATGTTCTCCTTCAACCCCATCAGCTCGTCCCTCGCTCCACGGATCGCCGCGTCGGTAAGAACCCGCGTCGTCTCCTGGAAGCTCGCCGCAGAGATGAACGACTGCGTCGTAAGACTCGCCTTCGTGATGCCGAGGAGCAGCGGCTCCGAAGTCGCCGGATCCTCCTTCCGCTTCTTGGTCTTTTCGTTGACGTCGCGGAAGGTCTGCTTGTCGACATGCTCGCCTTCGAGGAACGGCGTGTCAGCCGACTCGAGCACGCGCACCTTCTGTAGCATCTGCCTCACGATCACGCCAATGTGCTTGTCGTTGATCTTCACGCCCTGCAGGCGATACACCTCCTGCACTTCGTTGAGCAGATACTCCTGAACCGCGCGCGGCCCCTTGATGCGGAGAATGTCGTGCGGATTCACCGGACCCTCGGACAGACGGTCACCGGCGCGCACGCGGTCGCCCTCGTGCACGCGAAGGTGCTTCCCTGCTCCAACCTCGTAAAGCTGCGGCTCGGCGGTCGCGTCTGGCGTTCCATCCGGCGCGATTGGCGTGACGAAAATCTCACGCTTGCCGCGCTTGATGTCGCCGAATCTCACGACACCGTCGATCTCGGTCACGGTCGCCGGATCCTTCGGCTTGCGCGCCTCGAACAGCTCGGCGACACGCGGCAGACCGCCCGTGATGTCGCGCGTCTTGTAGGCTTCGCGGCTCACCTTGGCGAGGATGGTTCCAGCGGTGATGCGCTCGCCATCCTTCACCGTCAGCTGCGCCCCAACCGGGATCACGAAATCGCGCAGACGCTTTTCCTTCGCACCCTTGGTCTCCCAGATCTCGATGTGCGGGTGAAGCTTCTTCTCGCGGTCCTCGATTACGACGGTCTGACGAAGGCCGGTCAGGTCGTCGAGCTCGTCCGACATCGACTCGTCCTGTACAAGGTCAACGAACCTGATGACTCCCTCGACGTCCGAGATGATCGGGTTGCTGTACGGATCCCAGCTGAAGATCACCTGATCCTTCTTCACGAGTTCGCCGTCCCTGACCATCAGCGTTGCTCCAAGCGGAACCTGAAGCCGCGCTCCGACCTTGTTGTCGCTTGCCGCGCGGATCGTGAGCTCACCTTCATACGAGGTGACTATCTGCTGGCCCTCGCCATTCGTTACGGTGACCAGACGGTCGCTGTACTCGATGGTTCCCTCCACCTTCGATTTGCGTGTAGTCTGCTCAGCGATACGAGCTGCCGTTCCACCGATGTGGAATGTACGCAGCGTGAGCTGCGTGCCCGGCTCACCGATGGACTGCGCCGCGATGATCCCCACAGCTTCTCCCTTGTCCACCATTCCCATGGTGGCCAGGTTCCGGCCGTAGCACATCTGGCAGAGCCCGCGCTTTGCCTCGCAGGTGAGAACGCTCCGGATGCGAACCGTCTCGATTCCGGAATCCTCGACTGCCCGCGCCATGTCTTCGTCGATGAGCTGACCTGCTTCCGCCAGCAGCGTGCGACGACCCGATTGATCGGTCTCGTGCGGATCCTCGATGTCCTCAGCAGCCACGGTGCCGACAATACGCTCGGCCAAAGGCTCGATGATGTCCTCACCTTCCTTCAAAGCGCCGACGTCGAGTCCGAGAATCGTGCCGCAATCCTCGTCGGTAATGGTCACGTCCTGCGCAACGTCAACCAGCCGCCGCGTGAGGTAACCGGCATCCGCAGTCTTGAGTGCGGTGTCCGCCAGACCCTTACGTGCGCCGTGCGTCGAGATGAAGTACTCGAGCACCGACAGACCTTCGCGGAAGTTCGACTTGATCGGGCTCTCGATGATCTCGCCAATTCCTCCCGTGAGCTTCTTCTGCGGCTTGGCCATCAGTCCGCGCATACCGGCCAGCTGACGGATCTGGTCGCGCGATCCGCGTGACCCGGAGTCGAACATCATGAAGACCGGATTGAATCCGTCGTTCGACTTCCGCATCGCGCTCACCATCGCGTCGGCGATGTCGGAGTTCGCGTGCGTCCACGTGTCGATCACCTTGTTGTAGCGCTCACCGTTCGTGATGTTGCCCGTCTGGTATGCGCGCTGGAAGCGCTCGACCCGCTCGGTCGCATCCTGAAGAAGACTCTCCTTCTCCTCGGGGATGTGGAGATCCTCGATGCCAATGGAGATTCCACCACGCGTCGCGTTGCGGAACCCGAAATCCTTCAGCCGGTCGAGGAAAGGCACCGTGCCGGTGAGGCCGGTCCTGCGATAGGACTCGAACACCAGCTCTCCCAGCGCCTTCTTCTTCATGTCGTGGTTCTGAAAGCCGATCTCCTTCGGGATGATCGCGTTGAACATCGCGCGACCCGCCGTCGTGTCGACCCATCTTCCACCAGCGATGTCGTTCACCCAGTACTTGATCGCCGTATGGAAATTCACGTAGTCCTGGGCAAGCGCGATCTCGACCTCGGCGACGTTGCTGAACCGGCGCGCGGTCTTGATCTGCTTGTCGAAGTCCGCCGGCGCCTTGGTCGCGAAGTAGCAGCCAAGCACGATGTCCTGACTCGGCTCCGCTACCGGACGTCCGTCCGAGGGCTTGAGGATGTTGTTCGACGACAGCATGAGCAGACGGCACTCGAGCTGCGCCTCGAACGAAAGCGGAACGTGCACTGCCATCTGGTCGCCGTCGAAGTCGGCATTGAACGCCGCGCACACGAGCGGGTGAATACGGATGGCCTTTCCTTCGACGAGCACAGGCTCGAACGCCTGGATTCCCAGTCGATGCAGAGTAGGCGCACGATTGAGCAGCACCGGATGGTCGCGGATGATTTCTTCGAGGATCTCGTACACCTCGGGTGATTCCTTCTCGACGATCTTCTTGGCGCGCTTCACCGTCTCGGCGATTCCCTTCTCGACGAGCTTGTGAATGATGAACGGCTTGAAGAGCTCGAGCGCCATCGCCTTCGGGAGCCCGCACTGGTGCAGCTTCAGCTCCGGGCCGACCACGATCACCGAACGTCCGGAATAATCGACGCGCTTGCCGAGCAGGTTCTGACGGAACCGGCCCTGCTTGCCTTTGAGCATGTCGGACAGCGACTTCAACGGACGCTTGCCGCGGCCGCGAATTGCCTTCGAGCGACGACCGTTATCGAACAACGCGTCGACGGCTTCCTGAAGCATGCGCTTCTCGTTGCGCAGGATGACTTCCGGCGCGCGGTGCGAGATGAGCTTCATCAAACGGTTGTTGCGGTTGATGACGCGACGATAGAGATCGTTCAGGTCCGACGTCGCGAAGCGTCCGCCGTCCAGCGGAACGAGCGGACGAAGATCCGGCGGAATTACCGGTATCACGTCCATGATCATCCACTCCGCCTTGTTGCGGGTGTTGCCCTGGTCGCCGGAGTTGCGGAACGCGTCCACAACCTTGAGACGCTTCAGCATCTGCTTCTTCCGATGCTGCGAGCCTTCGTCCACCAGACCCGCGCGGAGCTCGTCGGCAGCCTTGTCGACGTCGATGCGCTTGAGCAGCTCACGCACCGCCGGGGCTCCAATGTCGGCATGGAACGCGTTGTCGCCCTCGTCCCTTGCCTTCGCTTTCAGCTCGAGATACCGATCCTCGTCGAGCAGCTCGTTCTGGGTTACTTCCTGCTCACCGGGCTCGATGACGACGTAATTCGAGTAGTAAATGACCTTCTCGAGGTCGCGGAGCGTGAGGTCCACGAGGTTCCCCATGGGACTCGGAAGAGTCTTGAAGAACCAGATGTGGGCGACGGGTACGGCGAGCTCGATGTGGCCCATGCGCTCGCGCCGAACGCGAGCAAGAGTCACCTCGACGCCGCAGCGATCGCAGATCACACCGCGATAACGGATGCGCTTGTATTTGCCGCAGTGGCATTCCCAGTCCTTTACCGGACCGAAGATCCGCTCGCAGAAGAGGCCGTCCTTCTCCGGCTTGAACGAGCGGTAGTTGATCGTCTCGGGCTTGAGAACCTCGCCCCACGACCACCAGGTGCGTAGGCCCTGCATCTCCAGCCGCTCCCGCTCCTTGGGATCCTTCGGACCGCGCATCTCCTCGGGTGAGGCGATGCGGACCTGGATGTAATCGAATGAAGACGCGCGCGTCTCGCGCGAGCTGCGAAAATCAATCATGCATTACTCCTCGCTCCCGTTCCCGTTGCTGCTCATGGGGCTGTTGCCGAGACCATATCCACTGGTCGCGTTCGCCCCCATGCTGACGTGCACTCCGAGCGCCTTCAATTCCTGCACGAGGACGTTGAACGACTCGGGAATTCCCGGCTCAGGCAGATTCTGTCCCTTCACGATCGCCTCGTAAACGCGGCTGCGACCGTTCACATCGTCGGACTTGACGGTGAGAATCTCCTGCAGTGT
>DASQFN010000117.1 GCA_035633115.1 Gemmatimonadaceae bacterium
CACTGGCGGGTAATCTGGCGAAGCGCGATCTCGTCGCGGGCGACCTCGTACAAGATCTGCGACTCGCTGCGGCCGTGAGTGCGCAGATCAACGAAGTTGAAGACGAACGCGCTGACTCCTTCGTTGCCGATGGCTGTGCCGAGGTGTCGCTCCAGCTCGTCGGAGTTCGCAGCGGTAGAGATCTTCTGGTAGCGGACCGGTGTCGGCCCGCACAGGTCCACAAGGTGATGCTCGAGGAGCTCGCGCTCATGGGCGTTGAGCGACTCGTCCTCGCGGTCGGAATTCCCCCACCAGTCGGGGAGCCTTGCCGCGATTTCTCCGGGGAAGAGTCCGCTGAACAGCGCATTCCGGGAGTACGGCGTCGCTGTCGGCAGAACGGCGAAATAATGTGTCGTCTCCACGTCGAAATAGGGCGCCAGCAGCGGCTCGAGCACCCGCCACTGGTCGAGCCGAAGACAGTCCACCACAATGAACACCGCGGCACGATCGCGCTGGAGAATCGGAAGCAGAAACTCACTTACGATGTCGATCGAGAGCGGCGGGCGGTTTCCCTCGAGGTTCTTCAGCCAGCCCGGATATTCCGCCTGCATATAGGCGGCGAACTCTCGATGCATGTCGGGATAGAGCCCCCGCAGTGAATCGTACAATCCGGTCTCACCGGCGGCGGCGAGGTCGACGTCCCAGCGCATGAGCTCGTCGAAGCGGTCGATCCAGCCGCGCCAGTCGAGGTTGCGATCACGCTCCAGCTCGATCGCCCGGAAGCGCTCGACGAATCGGCGCGCGATCGCCTGCTGGCGAATGCGCGGCCCGTCGAGAATCTGCGTGATGATGCTCAGCACCTGACGCGGATTGATCGGCTTGACAAGGTAATCGCGGATGTTCGCGCCTATCGCTTCCTTGAGGGTCGCGTCCTCCTCGCTCTTGGTGACCATCACGACCGGAAGATTGGGAGCGAGCTCGCGGACGTCCCGGTAGGCTTCGAGCCCCCGCTTGCCAGGCATCTGCTCGTCGAGGAGCATGATGTCGAACGGGCGGCGCCGGAGCATCTCGACGGCATCGTCGGCGTTGCTGGCCCACTCGACGTCGTAACCCTTGGACCGCAGGAAGATGCGGTGAGACTCGAGGAGCTCGCCTTCGTCGTCCACCCAGAGGATGGATTTGGGGGGTGGTGCCATAGGTTTTGTGAATGTAGCCGGGGGTCTAATGAATGCCTAGATTCGACTCTGTGATAGGACAGCAGCCTCGTTTTGCGCTTGCTACGCCACGTTTTCGCTTTCGCGCGCTGGCTGCGTGCGCCGGCCGCGCATCAATTGGCGGCGACCGTGAGGTGGCGATGGCATGCCTCGTGGCCGGCCGCCTCGCCGCAGCGCTCCTTCCGCCCTACACAATTGGCGCCGCCGACCTTAAGGCGCGATCGACTGGCGCAAAGCATTGGCTCGCCTCGCTTTCGCTTCCCGCTCCCATCAGATCGGCGCTAACACATCTTGCTGACGCGGTAGCTGCTGGAAACCGTAAGACGGCAGCTACCGCGCTCACGCAACTCGTCTCCGTGGCGCAGCGCAGCATCGACGACGCGTCGGCCGCGGAGCTCGCAGCTGTCGTGGCTAACCTCGAGGCTGAGACCTGAGCCTCTGGCTCCTCGCACCAGTGCTTTTCTCCGTTGACTTTGTCTCCCCTCCCTGCCGGTATATTTAGAAAAACGAGAGCGATATAGGCGATGGCCGGTCATAGCAAATGGAAGCAGATCAAGCATTACAAGGCGGCGACCGACGCCAAGCGCGGAGCGCAGTTCACAAAGCTCATCCGCGAGATCACCATGGCCGCCAAGCTCGGCGGCGGCGATCCGGCCGGCAACCCGCGGCTTCGCACCGCGATTGAAGCAGCCCGCGCCGCGTCGATGCCGAAGGAAAACATCGAGCGCGCAATCAAGAAGGGCACGGGCGAGCTCGAGGGCGTCGAATACGTCGACATCACCTACGAGGGCTACGGCCCGGGCGGTGTAGCGATCCTCATTTTCGCGCTCACCGACAACGCCAATCGCACCGTCGCGGAGGTGCGGCACAAGCTCTCGCGATTCGGAGGCAACCTCGGCGCAGCGAACTCGGTGTCGTGGATGTTCGAGCGGAAGGGGCAGATCTACCTCGACGCCGCGCGATACGGCGAGGACGCTACCCTCGAGGCTGCGCTCGACTCCGGCGCGCAGGATTTCAGCGCCGAGGGTGAGCAGTACGTCGTGACGACCGAGCCGACCGACATGCAGCGTGTCAGGGCCGCCCTCGACGAAAAGGGATTCTTTCCGACCGAATCGGAGATCGCGTCAGTCCCGAAGAACCTCGTCCACGTCGAAGGAAAAACAGCTGAGTCGCTCGTGAAGCTCCTGGAGGAGCTCGAGGACCTGGACGACGTTCAGAAAGTCGCGGCGAACTGCGACCTGGAGCTGGAAGAGGCGAAGTGACCGCCTCATGATCGTGCTCGGCATAGACCCAGGCACTGCGGTCACCGGGTACGGCGTCGTAAAAGGCGAGCCTTCAATTGCGCCGCACTTGCTGGAGTGCGGCGTCATTCGCACGCGAGCCCGCGACACGTTGCCCCGGCGACTCCACGAGATTCACGCCGGCATTCGCGAGCTGATCGAGAGGCACCGTCCCGATTGCCTTGCGATCGAAGATGTCTTTTACGCCCGAAACGTTCGCACGACCATCGTGCTCGGCCACGCGCGCGGTGTGATTCTGCTCGCGGCTGAGGAGGCACGCATCGAGATCTGCGAGTATCCTCCCGCTGAGATCAAGAAGGCGATCGTCGGAACCGGCGGCGCCACGAAGCAGCAGGTGCAATTCATGGTATCGCGGCTGCTCCGTCTGAAAACCGCGCCTGAGCCGCCCGATGCCGCGGACGGAGTTGCCGCTGCACTGACGCGAGTAATGGCTTCGCCGCTGCCGAGGATCGCGGATGAGATGGCGCTGCTGGCAGGGCGACGATGATCGTTCATCTCGACGGTATGCTCGTAACGAAGGACATCGACCGCGTCGAGATCATGACGGACGGCGGCGTGGGCTACGAGCTGCAGATACCGCTCGGAGCTTTCGAGGCGCTGCCGCGCCAGGGCGAGCCGATCTCCCTGCACACATGGCTCGTCGTGAAAGAGGATTCGTGGCAGCTCTTCGGATTCTCGTCGCTGTACGAGCGGCGCCTGTTTCAGAAGCTGCTGACGGCCAACGGAGTTGGCCCGTCACTGGCGCTCGGCATGCTTTCGGCGTTCTCGGCGGAGAGGCTCGTGCGCGCGATCATGGAGAAGGACATTCCCACTCTTCAGCGCGTGCCTCGCGTCGGGCGCAAGAAAGCCGAGCGGCTGGTACTCGATCTTGCCGACAAGCTCGATTCGATCGGCAGTGATGGCGAGGCGGGAATGGGACGTCGAGCGGGCGGCGTGTCGGAGGATGCCCTTCGCGCGCTGGTATCCCTTGGCTACAGCACGAACGAGGCGGAAAAAGCTGTTAGAACCGCGCTTGATGCGGGCGGAGGAGGATTGTCGGCGGCCGAGTTGATACGATCTGCTTTGGGGAAGCTCGCGGACAAGTAAGGAATTCCACCAGGACTGCTGACTAGTCGAGCCAATCCTCCACGGCGAGACCGGGCACGCGCCTGAACTCGCGCGTGTTGTGTGTGACCAGAGTAGCGCCCTCAGATAGCGCGTGACCTGCGATCAGCATGTCGAAGCGGCCTATCGCCCGGCCGGTTCGTTCCAGCGACGTGCGGACGAATCCGTAGGAGATTGCCGCGCTGGTCCCAAAATTCAGGACCCACAGAACTTCGAGAAGTGACTGCATCCGACGCAGCTCTTGTTCTGGCCGGCCGCTGCGCGCGGCGCCGTGATAGAGTTCGGCCGCAGTAATCGATGAAATACCGATTTCGTCGGCGGAGAGCTTCTGTAGCCGCGATAGTACTCCAGGCAATCGATTTCTGATGATCGAGATGCAGGTACTGGTCTCAATCAGATACACCGAAATACTCTTTGATCTCGGGGCGCATCGGTTCGAGGATGTCTGGAGCACGATCGGGGAAATTCGGAGATGATCCCATGAGGGCAATCAGCCGCTCGATGCGATCGTCAACCGGCGTAAGAATGACTCGGTTGCCTTCTTTTCGTGCGTACACGTGCGTACCCTTGAAACGAAATTCCTTGGGGAGCCTTACCGCCTGGCTGCGCCCATTCATGAACAACGACGCCTTCTTCAACCCACTTTCTGGTTGGGACCCTTGCGATGTATCGCGTCCCTTCCCTGCCGGTCGCTTCGAGCGACCGGCAGGTGTAACGGCGATTCGTTTCCTGCGCGCCTTCCTGTCCATCCCGCCCTGCCAGCCGTTGGTATATATCACAATATAGATGGTCGAACGCCGCAAAGCAAGTTCCTTGATGGTAATCGGCGGGGTATCTTCTCCGTGATCATTTCAAGGTCAGCATGATCACAACAGCATTACGCGCCTCGACATTCCAGGAATCCGTCATCCGTGAGATGACGCGCGTCGCCAACCAGCACGGGGCGATCAACCTCGCCCAGGGATTCCCCGATTTCCCAATGCCGCAGCCGATGAAGGACGCAGCCTGCGCGGCGATCCAGGGTGACATCAACCAGTACGCGATAACGTGGGGAACTCCGGCGCTCAGACTCGCAATCGCCGCGAAATATCGGAAATGGTACGGGATGGAGATCGATCCCGAGCGAGAGATCACCGTGACCTGCGGTGCGACGGAAGCGATGGCAGCCGTGTTCCTGGCGCTGGTGGACCCCGGCGAAGAGGTGATTGTCTTCGAGCCGTTCTACGAGAACTATGGGCCCGACGCGATTCTTGCCGGCGCGACACCCGTGTTCGTTCCGCTCGAGGGACTGGACTGGAAGCTCGATCCCGAGAAGCTGCGCGCCGCGTTCTCCGACCGTACTCGTGCGATCGTCGTCAACACTCCGCACAATCCGACCGGCCGCGTCTTCACGCGCGAAGAGATCTCATTGATCGCGGAGCTCTGCATCAAACACGATGCTATCGCGATAACGGACGAGATCTACGAACACATCCGCTACGCCGGCAGCCATCATGTTCTTGCGACATGGCCGGGAATGCGCGAGCGCACGGTGACGATCTCGGGACTCTCGAAAACTTTCAGCTGCACCGGCTGGCGGCTCGGCTACGCGATCGCGCCCTTCGAATTCACGTCGCCGATTCGAAAGGTGCACGACTTTCTGACCGTCGGCGCTCCGGCTCCGCTGCAGGCCGCGGGAGCAGTCGGCATGGCTTTCGACGCCGATTACTACAATCATATCGCTCTCGACTACCGCGCGCGCCGCGACACGATGGTGGCGGCGCTGCAGGAAGGCGGATTCAAGTTTTCGGCGCCCGAGGGTGCCTACTATATCCTCGCCGACTTCTCGGAGCTGAGCGATCTCCGCGGAGTGGCATTCGCGCTCTGGCTCGCGAAAGAGGTGGGCGTCGCGACCGTTCCGGGCACGAGCTTCTGCCACGAGCCGGCGATGGGGGAGACCGTCACGCGCTTCGCGTTCTGTAAAAAGCCGGAGACTCTGGAGCGTGCCGCCGAGCGGCTGGCGACACTTGCTGCCAGAGTCTAGGAGGACAAGGCAGGCCATCAACGAAAAGGGGCCGACACTCGCATGTTGCGATAGCCGGCCTTTTTACTGGTTTTCGGTCTCTCTTCGGCCTACATTGGAGAGTCCATGGAACCTCTCCGGTTGCCCGATGAGTGACCACCAATGACCAGGGCGGAGATCACCACTCCGGAAATTCTGGCCGACGAATCCGTCGTCGAGCTTTCGCTGCGCCCCCAGCGACTGGCCGAGTTTATCGGGCAGCCAAAGGTGAAGGACAGCATGCGGATCTACATCGACGCCGCTCTCCTTCGCCGCGAGCCGCTCGATCACACCCTTTTCTTCGGGCCCGCCGGACTCGGCAAAACGACTCTGGCCGAGCTGATCGCGCGAGAGATGGGTGTCAACGTTCGCGCCACGTCGGGACCCGCGCTGGAAAAGCCCGGCGACCTCGTTGGAACACTCACCAATCTTCGCGAAGGCGACATTCTCTTTATCGATGAGATCCACCGGCTGCGTCCGATCATCGAGGAATTTCTTTATCCGGCGATGGAGGACTACAAGATCGACATCCGGCTTAGCGAAGGGCCCAAGGCGCAGACTATAACGATGGGGATCGAGAAGTTCACCCTCGTCGGCGCGACAACGCGACTCGGATTGCTCACTCCCCCGATGCGCGCGCGTTTCGGGATCGAGCAGCGATTGAATTTCTATCCGGCAAGCGACCTCGAGATGATCGTGCGCCGCACCGCGGATGTGCTGAAGGTTTCCGTTGACAAGGGCGGAATGGAGGAGATAGCCTGCCGCTCACGTGGAACGCCGCGCGTGGCAAACCGGCTGCTGCGCCGCATTCGCGACTACGCTCAGGTGAAAGCGGGCGGTTTCATCACGCGCGACGTGGCGAAGGAAGCGCTGCAGCTGCTCGACGTCGACCAATTCGGCCTCGACGACATGGACAGCCGGATTCTCAAAACGATCATCGAGAAGTTCGATGGGGGACCCGTCGGCGTTGGGACGATCGCCGCCGCCGTGGGCGAGGACCAGGGGACGATCGAGGAAGTTTACGAGCCGTTCCTCGTACAGAATGGGTTTTTGCAGCGGACCCCGCGCGGGCGAATGGCTACCGCGCAGGCGTACAGGCATTTCGGGTTTGTGCAGCCGGTGGGGCCGCAGCAGACGCTCTTCTAAGAGAGCTTGGCGCTCAACCGAGAAATGCCTCGCTACCCGCTCATCGCTGAGCGCTGTCTGCCGCGCGCTAAAAACAACCGAGAACCTGGATACCCTAGCTCGACAATCTTTCAACGAGACCGTGAAGCATTTTTCTCACGTCGACTAATTCGCTCAGTAACGAAAGAAAATCGTTCTGCGAAATCACTCCAAAGTCCTGCGCCATAATCATGTGCGCTTCAAGCTCGGACGCCGACGCGAGCGAGTACCGCAAGAAACGAATGAACTCGCGCTCTGAAGCCTGGCTTCTACCTTCCACAATGTTCGCCGGAATTGACATCGCTGCGCGAATCATTTGACTCCGCAGAGACGAGTACTGCGATCCGCGAATCCGGCCAGCAACGTGATGCGCGTGAATAGCGAGCGCGCGAGCATGCTTCCAAACGCGCAGCTTTTTGAAGTCGGCCATTCATTAACTCTGAAGCGAGTGGCCACGCCAGCAGCACCGTTTCATTGCGCGTCCGCGCACTTTCCCCGGAGTATTCGCTTTCAGCCCGCAGCGGAAAGCGCTTAGCGACCAGCGGGTAGCGAGGTACTTCTCAGTTGAAGGGCGAGCTGTGCAATTAGTTTCCCGGATATGACTCAAGGCTCTCGCATTTCCGACTACGACTACGCCCTCCCGCCGGATCGTATCGCCCAAACGCCATCAGAAAAGCGAGACGAAAGCCGTCTGATGCTGATCCACCGCCAAGATGGACGAATCGAGCACAAGAGATTCCACGATCTCCCGAGCCTCATCCCGCCAAACGACGGAATCGTTCTCAATACGACGAGAGTCTATCGCGCACGGCTGCTCGGCACCCGCGACTCCGGCGCACCAGCCGAGCTGCTCCTTCTCAAGCCACTCGGCGATGGCAGGTACGAGGCGATGGTGCACCCCGGCGGGAAGCTCAAGCCCGGACGCCGCGTGCACGTGAGCCCCGACCTAGAAGTGGAGATTCTCGAATCGACCGAGCGGCGCACCCGCATCGTTCGGCTCCGCTCCACTCTGCCAGTCGACGACGCTATCGAGCGCTACGGCCACACTCCGTTGCCGCCGTACATCGACCGGCCGGACGAGGCCACCGACGTCGATCGCTACCAGACCGTATACGCCGACGTGACAGGCTCGGTCGCCGCTCCGACCGCCGGCCTGCACTTCACCGATGAGACGCTCGCGGCGCTGGAGCAACGCGGCGTGAGACGGGCCGACGTGCTGCTCCACGTCGGCGCAGGAACGTTCAAGCCCGTCGAGGTCGACGATCCGGCGGAGCACGTCATGCACGAGGAGACCTTCACCCTCCCCGCGCGAGCCGCGGCAACGTTGAACGATGTGCGCCAAAGTGGAGGAAGCATCTGGGCGGTCGGCACTACTTCGGTACGCGTACTGGAGACAGCCGTTCAACTTGATGGGACATTCAAGGAGCGAAGCGGCGAAACTCAGATTTTCATCCGCCCGCCTTACCGCTTTCGCGCTGTCGACCGGCTCATCACGAACTTTCATCTGCCGAGGTCAACGCTCATCATGCTCGTCGCGGCGTTCGCGGGTTACGAGCTGACAATGACCGCTTACCGCGCAGCGATCCAGGACGGGTACCGCTTCTATTCCTACGGCGACGCAATGGCGATCATCTGAGCGTGCCGAGCTTCAGTTTCAGCATCGAGTCCGAGTCGGGCGCAGCGCGGAGCGGAGTTTTCAAGACTCCGCACGGCGACGTGGAGACTCCGGCATTCATGCCGGTGGGCACTCTCGCGACAGTGAAGGCGCTCGATCCGCACGAGCTGAGCGCGATGGGCGCGCAGATGATTCTCGCCAACGCGTATCATCTCCATCTGAGGCCCGGCGACGATCTCGTCAAGGAAATGGGCGGACTCCACCGCTTCATGCATTGGGACGGGCCCATCCTCAGCGACTCGGGGGGCTTCCAGGTTTTTTCGCTCGCAACGTTGCGAAAAATCACCGAAGAGGGCGTGGAGTTTCAGAGCCACATCGACGGGTCACGCCGCTTCTTCACTCCCGAAACCATGGTCGGAATTCAAAGAAATCTGGGCGCCGACGTCATCATGCAGCTCGATCACGTGATACCAGGACAATCGGACGAGGCCGCGGCGAAGGATGCGAGTGAGCGCAGCATTCGCTGGGCGGCGCGGTGTCTCGCGGAATTCATCAAATCATCGACCAGCGCGCAGGCTGGCACCGACAGCAGCGGCGGCAGCGACGTCCAGCGGCAGGCATTGCTGCCCATTGTCCAGGGAGGCATCCACGTCGCGCTTCGAAGAGAAGCGGCCGCAGCCCTCGCCACAATGCACGACTGGCACGGATTCGCTATTGGCGGGCTCTCGGTCGGCGAGGAGAAGCCGGCGATGCACGAGATGCTCGACGTCGTCAACGAAGTGCTTCCCCGCACGCGGCCGCGCTACCTCATGGGTGTCGGCTTCCCCGCTGACCTGATCGAGAGCATTCGGCGCGGAGTCGACATGTTCGACTGCGTCGCCCCGACGCGCATGGGACGAAACGGAACCGTCTTCACGAGCACCGGCCGCCTCAACATCAAGCGGGCCGAGTACCGGAACGACGCCCTGCCGCTCGACGAGAGCTGCGAGTGTGTCGCCTGCAGTCGCTTCAGCCGCGCGTACATTCGGCATCTCTTCGTGAGCGACGAGATACTCGGCATCCGCCTGCTCTCTCTGCACAATGTACATTTCCTGCTCTCACTGGCCCGCGCCGCGAGGCGCGAGATTGCCGCCGGTAATCTGGACGCGTGGAGCCGCGACTGGCTCTCCCGTTACAACTCGAAGGCACCCGCCCTATGACAATCACTTTCGCCACACTGGCTCTGCTTCAGTCCCCCGGAAGCGGCATGCTCGGCCCCATTTTCATGTATGGCGCAATCTTCGCCATCTTCTACTTCATTCTCATTCGCCCCCAGTCGAAGCAGCGGAAAGAGCATGACGCTCTCATTCGCGCTGTAAAGAAAGGTGACGAGGTCGTGACCGCCGGTGGAGTGATCGGTGAGATCATTCACATCAGGGAAACGCCGAAAGCCGATGGCGGCTCGACAGCGCCTTCGCTCGAGGATCGCATCACCATCAAGTCGGGGGAGTCGCGACTGCTGATCGAGCGCGGCAAGATCGCGCGCATCATCAAGCGTGAGACTCAGCCTGCAGCCGAGGGGTGAGCATCCTCGACATCCGCGTGCTCGGCGACCCCGCACTCAGGAAGGAGACGGAGGTTGTCGAGAGAGTGACCGATGAAGTTCGCGCGCTCATCAATGACATGTTCGACACGATGTACGCCGCCGAGGGTATAGGGCTCGCGGCCCCGCAGGTGGGGCGCAGCGAGCGTGTGACGGTAATGGACGTCGAGGGAGCGAAGTACGCGTTGATCAACCCGGAGATCACCTCGCGCCAGGGGAACGTCCGCGGAGAAGAAGGCTGCCTCTCTATCCCTGAATTGTTCGGGGAAGTCGAGCGAGCCAGCGTCGTCACGGTGACTGCGCTGAACGAGAACGGCGAAGACATCGAAGTCGTCGGGACCGAATTGCTCGCGCGGTGCCTCCAGCACGAGATCGATCACCTGCACGGAAAGCTTTTCCTGGATTACCTGAGCGTTCTCAAGCGGCGAGCCGCGCTCGCCAAATGGGACGGCATCAAGGCACAGTATCCGGGCTACATCCGGAGGGTGATCCTCGAGAAACGCACGCCTCACCACAGCGAAGGCGAGCTGTAGATGCGTGTCCTCTTCTGGGGGACGCCCGAGTTTGCGGCAGCGCCATTGCGCGCGCTCATCGGCGAAGGGTTCGACGTGGCAGGCGTTGTCACTCAGCCTGATAAGCCCCAGGGGCGAGCTCGAGTGGAGACACCCCCGCCCGTCAAGCAGATCGCGGTGGAGGAAAGAATTCCATGCTTCCAGCCGGCGACGCTGCGTGGCGCGGAATTCACGGAAATGCTCGCTGTGATGCAGCCCGACATCTCGATCGTCGTCGCCTACGGCAACATCCTGCCGAAGAAGCTCATCGATCTGCCGGAGCTCGGAACGTTGAACATCCATGCATCGCTCCTCCCCGCGCTCCGCGGAGCGGCGCCCATTCAGGCGGCGATCAGACAGGGATTGACCGAGACCGGCGTCTCCATCATGCGAATGGTTCCGGCATTGGACGCGGGCCCCGTGATACTGCAGGCGCCGACGCCGATACCTGACGACGAGACATACGGCGAGCTGCAGCTCCGACTGTCGGAGCTCGGCGCCCTCACTCTTGTCGAAGCACTCACGCTGATATCATTGGGACAGGCATCCGAGACGGAGCAGGACGAGTCGCGCGTCTCATACGCGCCCAAGGTCACGCGCGATGATGCTCGAATCGACTGGCGACTCGACGCAGCCGAAGTATCTCGCCTCATTCGCGCCTACGATCCGAAACCAGGATCATTCACGACGCGGAATGGAGTGGACGTAAAAGTCTTCGGGCCGCGCGTCGTAAGCGATGCCGGTGAAGCGGCGGCCCCCGGCGAAGTGATCTCCGCAACGCCGGACCTCATCGTCGCGTGCAGCAAGGGAGCGATACGAATCAGTGACGTACAACCTGCGGGAAGGAGCCGTATGATCGCGGCTGACTGGGCACGCGGACGCGGCATTGCACCCGGCGACGTCCTCGGCAGCTGACGACTTCCAGGCCTCCGTCGAGCGCTGGGCCACAGGCCGCAGCGACGCTGCGCGATTTTCCCCGCGTCCATGCGGTGACGAACACAGCCACCGTGAAGCGCACGGAGTTTCTTCAGACCGCGGAGCGAGTGATGCGCGCTTTAGGCGCACGGGGGGCTGTTCATCTCCGCACGTCGAGCACGCCCGGCCGGCGGTTCCACGAGCTGGCGTCGGCACTGGCCGATATTCAGAACACCACCGGCTGCTGGTTGATAGTGAACGACAGAGTGGACATCGCTGCCGCCGTCGGAGCAAAGGGAATTCAGCTCGCATCTCATTCCTTGAGAGTTTCCGAAGCCCGGGCCGTTGCCCCCGACATCCCGGCGGGAATCAGCGTTCACAGCGTCGACGAAGCGGTGGCAGCGCAAGCGTCCGGGGCCGCCTGGTGCGTCGCTGGAAGCGTGTTCGAGACGCCGACGCATCCCGGTCGCTCGGAGGCGCGTGTGCCGTTCATCGAAGAGGTCGCGCGAGCGGTGAGCATTCCCATCATCGCGATCGGAGGCATCCAACCGGAGCACGTTACCGCGCTTCGCCAGGCCGGAGCGTACGGAATCGCCACCATTCGCGGCGTCGACTGGGAGCGGCGGTTGTCCATGCTCGATACCGATCCTTCTCCTGGAAAAACGCGACTTGCAGGCTCGCCTCACAGAACGTCTGAGGAAGCCATCATCCGCTATATTTCGATCTATGATTGGGACTCCGGAAGCGAGCGAGATCATCACGCTGACGGTAAACGGCGCTCCCCGGGATATTCCGCGGAATAGCACAATGGCGGAGCTCCTCGGATCGCTCCGCATCGACCCCCGCCTCGTTGTCGTCGAGCACAACCGGACCATCCTTCGCGATCGCGATACCTATCCGACGCACGGACTTTCACACGGCGACGTAGTGGAGATCGTTCACTTCGTCGGGGGCGGCTGAGATGCGTTGGGGGCGGCTGAGATGCGTTGCGGGCGATTGAGATGAGCGGGTCCACAACAGTCGAGGCGTCTCTCGATCCCTTTCCGCTGACTATTGCGGGCCGCGAGTTCCGCTCGCGACTCATGTTGGGCACCGGAAAGTACGGCTCGAACGCCGAGATGATGGAGGCAATCGAAGCTTCCGGTGCTGAGATCGTAACTGTTGCGGTGAGGCGCGTGGATCTCGATCGCGCGAACGACGAAGGGATCCTCCACCATCTCGACCCCGATCGGTTGTTCCTCCTCGCCAACACCGCCGGCTGCTACTCGGCTGATGAGGCGATTCGCTACGCTCGTCTCGCGCGGGCCGCAGGGTTCAACGAGTGGGTGAAGCTCGAAGTGATCGGCGACCAGGAGACGCTTCTTCCCGATACGGAAGGTCTGCTTGTCGCGACGCGAGCGCTTGCCGCTGAAGGATTCAAGGTGATGGCGTACACGAACGACGATCTGATCACCGCGCTGCGCCTGGAGGAAGCAGGCGCGGTTGCCGTGATGCCGCTGGCGTCGCCAATCGGATCGGGGCTCGGGATGCTGAACCAGTACGCGATTCGCACAATCAAGCGTCGCCTGAGCGTTCCGGTAATCGTCGATGCAGGCGTCGGCACCGCGTCCGACGCATGCATCGTGATGGAGCAGGGCGTGGACGGAATTCTCATGAACACCGGCATCGCCGCGGCGTCCGATCCGGTACGCATGGCAACTGCAATGCGACAGGCAGTCGACGCGGGACGCCTTGCTTATCTGGCCGGCAGGATGCCGAAGCGGGAGATTGCTCTTCCCTCCTCTCCCGTCTCGGGAATGCTCGACCGATGACTCCCGCAACGGGCGGCGGCATGACCGGAAGCGGAGGGGCCACTGCTCAGCTCGCACAGGTCGCCGGAGTGACTCCGGGTCGGATCGCGGCAGCGAAAATCTGCGCGGACATGCGCGGCGGTGAATTGCTCGACGCTGCTTTCGAGCGAAGAACGGGCGGCCTCGATGCCCGCGACAGGCGCTGGCTCCGCGAGCTCGCTTACGGAATGCTTCGCCGGCGCGGTCTGATCGACGCCATTCTCGCAGAGCGCGTGCGGGGCGGCCTCGCGAGGATAGATGCCGATCTGGTCGATCTTTTCCGCCTGGGAGTATACCAGCTGCTGTACATGGGGAGTGTCCCCGCCTACGCCGCAATCGCACAGACAGTCGAGCTCGCGAAGGTGAGACACGGCATCGGCGCGAGCAAGCTGGTGAACGCTGTGTTGCGCAGAGTCGACCGCGAGCGCGACGACCTCGAGCCTGTTCTTCCGTCAGACCCGGCCGAAGCGCTCGCCGTCAAATACTCGCACCCGGCGTGGCTTGTGCGCCGTTGGCTGTCGCGATGGGGAAAGGACGCCACCGAGCTGATGCTGACGCGAAACAATGGCGAAGCCCCGGTAGTTCTTCGCCCGTTTGGAATCGTTCGGGAGCAGCTCGAAGCGATGCTCGAGTCCGCGGACGTTCACGTCGAGGAGGGCGGCGCTCCGCTCGTGCGCGACAGCATTCAGGTTTCGGGTGGAATCACGCTCGGCGATCTCGGCGCGTTCAGGCAGGGGTTGTTCTTCATTCAGGATCCGGCTTCCACGCTCGTCACGTATTACGCCGCCATGCCCGCTGATGCGGTGGTCGCAGATCTCTGCGCGGCGCCGGGAGGAAAGGCACTCGAGCTCTCACGATTCGCTCGTCTCGTCGTAGCAGCCGATCGCTCCCCCACCCGTCTGGTTCGCGTTGTCGCGAATCGCGCGCGTCTGGAAGTGGAGAACATGCACATCATCGCCGCCGATGCTCTCCTCCCTGCGATCCGGCCTGTCGAAGCAGTTCTGGTGGATGCTCCCTGCACGGGCACCGGGACATTCCGCCGGCATCCGGACGCGCGATGGCGACTGCGTATCTCGGACCTCGCGGTGATGGCATCTCGTCAGGCGAGTCTGCTGCACTCCGCGGCGACAGTCGTGGCACCGGGCGGCCTCCTCGTCTACAGTACCTGCTCGCTGGAGCCCGAAGAGAATGAGGAGCAGATCGAGGCCTTTCTTGGGACTCACGAGAACTGGCGGCTCGAGCCTCCGCCTGCGGGAGCGGTTCCCGCGGAGACGCTCGACGGCGGATATCTGCGCGTACTTCCACATCTGCATGGCACGGATGGCGCGTTCGCGGCCCGCCTCCGGAGGGTGGACTAGTTGCAGGGGCGCGCGCTCGGAAGGCGTGCGTTCCCTTATCTGGTTGTCGGCGTCTTCGGGTTTCTGCTGTCCTACATCCTCCTTTTTATCTTTGCGTTTCCATCGGAGGTGCTCCCAGACGACGGCCGTGTGCCGACCGTCATAGGCCTTCCATTCGACGCGGCGGTCGCTTCAATCGAAAAGGCGGGGTTCAGCGCGGTGAAAGGAGAGACTCGATTTCACCGCAGCGTCGCAAAGGACATCATCCTGCAACAGGACCCGCCGGCCGGCAGCCTTCAGAAACGCGGAATCGACATCACGCTCGCGGTAAGCGGCGGGCAGCGGAGTGCGGTTGTCCCCGATGTCGCAGGGCTGAGCCAGCAGCAGGCACGGCTCGCGATTGAGAATGCGGGCTTCCAGTTCGGTTCGGTACGGCAGCAGACCAGCGAGCAGCCACGCGGAGCCGTGGTCGGCAGCGATCCTCCAAGCGGTGACTCGCTCCCGCTCCCCGCGGTTGTGCGAATCACCATCAGCCAGGGACCATCGGCGCTTCAGCTGCCCGATCTCGCCGGGCGCACCGTGGCCGACGCCCGCTCGACCCTCGAGCAGCTCGGGCTTCGCGTAGGCGGAATCTCTCGCGACACCAGCTCGTTCCAGCCCGAGAACACAGTGCTCTCGCAATCGCCGGCTGCCGGCAACCTCGTGGCCGCCGGATCGCGCGTGGACCTGCGTATCTCCCTGTTCCCATCGCCGCCGGTTATCCCGCCTATCGACACCGGTGGCGTGGAGCGATGAGCGCGCGAATTGCGCCTTCGATTCTTACCGCCGATTTCGGCCGCCTGTCCGAAGAGATCGCGATGCTGGTCGCGGGCGGAGCGGACATGATCCATCTCGACGTGATGGATGGGCGCTTCGTCCCGAACATCACCTTCGGCGAAAAGATGATCGCGACCGTGCGCGCCCTAACGTCGCTTCCGCTCGACGTGCACATGATGGTTGAAGAGCCCGAGCGCTACTTCGAGTCCTTTGCGGGCGCGGGAGCTACCGGGATGACGATCCATGTCGAGGCGGCTCCGCACCTTCAGCGGCAGCTTGCGCAAATTCGGGAGCTGGCATGCGCCGCCGGCGCGGCAGTGAACCCGGGAACTTCGCTTGCATCCGTCCGCGAGGTCCTCGCCGATCTCGATCTTCTTTTGATCATGACGGTCAATCCCGGCTTCGGGGGCCAGGAATTCATTGCTTCGTCGCCCGACAAGGTCGCGCGGGCGCGCCAGCTTCTGAGCGACGGACGAAGCCGCGCCGCGCTTGAAGTCGATGGAGGAATCGGGCGCGAGAATATTGCTCCGGTCTGGCGCGCGGGCGCCGACACGTTCGTTGCAGGCAATTCGATCTTCGGCGCGGCCGATCCGCAGGCGGAGATCGGTGCGCTCCGCAACATCTGCTCGGTGACGGTATGATGGACCGACCGCGCATTGCGATTGTGCTCGGCGTGATCGGACTCGTCGGCGCCGTCTTCATGGCGGGCAAGAGCTACCTCGGTAACGAGCTGTCCCCGCTGGGCGTCGGTGACGAGGCGCCGAACTTCAAGGCTGCGACGCTCGACTCGGTCGCGCGCGAGAAAACGCTGGCGGAGTACAAGGGCAACGTCGTCATGATCAACATCTGGGCGACCTGGTGCAAGCCATGCGTCGTGGAGATGCCGAGCATCGAGCAGCTCCACCAGGCGTATGCCCCTCGTGGGTTGAAGGTCATCGCCGTCAGCGTCGACGACCCCGGAACCGACGAGCAGATCCGAGCTTTCGTGAAGCGGTACGGCCTCACGTTCGAGATACTCCACGATCAGGGAGGTCAGGCAGGCCCGGTCAGCAAGCTCTACGATGCCACCCGTTATCCCGAGACAGTCATCATCGGCCGCGACGGAATCATCCGCAAGAAATTCAGCGGAGCGACGGATTGGAATTCGCCCGTGAACCGCGCGCTGATCGAGCGGCTTCTCGAGGAAAAGACGACAACAGATTGACGCGCATCCTCGGAATTGAGACGTCGTGCGACGAGACCTCGGCGGCGCTGCTCGAGGGAAGCGGCGACGACGTGTCGCAACGCTCGCTCGTCATTCTCTCGCAGGACGTCCATCGGGTATTCGGCGGCGTTGTCCCGGAGATCGCGTCCCGCGCGCACCTTACCAGCATCGTCCCTGTGGTTTCCCGGGCGCTGGAGGATGCGGGAGCCACCATTGACCAGGTCGACGCTATTGCGGTGACCCACACGCCCGGGCTCATCGGTGCTCTTCTCGTTGGCGTCTGCTACGCGAAAGCGCTCGCGTTTGCGCGTGGAATTCCGGTCATCCCCATCCATCATATGGAGGGACACCTTTTCGCGACGTCACTCGAGCATCGGGATGCGATCCCGCCGTTCACGGCGCTTCTCGTTTCCGGCGGTCACACAATGCTTCTCGACGTCGAAGAGTGGGGACTCTATCGGCTACTCGGCGCAACCCGCGACGACGCCGCGGGTGAGGCGTTCGACAAGGTTGCGAAGCTGCTCGGCCTGCCCTATCCCGGCGGCAGGCACATCGAGGCGCTCGCCCGCGAGGGAGACCCGGCGCGATTTCGCTTCACAAGGCCGATGGTGCGCCGTAACGATGCACCGACGGACGCCGACTATTACGCGTTCTCGTTCAGTGGACTCAAGACAGCGGTGCTCAACGCGGTGAAAAGCACCGGCGGAGAGGAGATCGATCGCAAGCACATCGCGCGCGGATTCCAGGACGCGCTGATCGACACCCTGGTCGAGAAAACTTTTCGCGCGGCGAGCGAGTTCGGCAGGCAGCGAATCGTCCTCGGCGGCGGTGTCGCGTGCAACTCGGCGCTGGTGGAGGCAATGCGCAAGCGGGTCGAGGAGATTGGCGCCGAGGTTTTCGCCCCGTCGGCGCGTCTCGCTACCGATAACGCAGCGATGATCGCGCGCGCGGGTTTTCATCACTACTATCGAGGTGAGCGCGGATCGCTTGATTTGAACGCCTTCGCGAGTCGCCCGCTTCCCGGACTGATCGCCTAACCAATTCACGGAATGATACCAGGCATCTTCGCCACGATCGTGCACCATCCGCTGTCATATCAGGTCGGGCCGCTGCAGCTCACCGGCTTCGGGCTGGCAATGCTTCTGACGTTCGTCATCGCGCAGATAATCTCGCAGCACGAAATGGAGAGGCGCGGTCACGACGGGTCCGTGATGAGCGATCTCGTGTTTGCGGCGGTCATCGGCGGGCTTCTCGGCGCCAAGCTGTACTACGCGATTATGGCAGGCGACTTCTCGGCGCTCGCGAGCCGGGCGGGGTTCGTGTTCTGGGGCGGGCTGATGGGAGGAATCCTCGCCACCGCGGCGGTGATGCGTTACAAGAAGCTGAGCTTCGCGCGGATCAGCGACGTCGCCGCAACTACGCTCGCGGCGAGCTATGCCGTCGGGAGAACGGGATGCTGGGCGGTTGGCGACGACTACGGCCGCCCGTGGAATGGCCCGTGGGCGACGATGTTCCCGGAGGGTGCGCCGCCTTCGACCGTCGGCAACATGTCGCGCATGTTCGGGGCGCAGTTTCCGGTGGGCACGCCCGAGAATGAAGTCGTTGCCGTGCATCCGACGCAACTTTACGAGGTCGCTCTCGGTTTCGTGATGTTTCTCATTCTCTGGCGCTTCCGCGATCACAAGCACGCCGAGGGCTGGTTGTTCGGCTTCTACTGCGTTCTCGCCGGAATCGAGCGGTTCATCATCGAATTCTTCCGGGCGAAGGACGACCGGTTCCTGCTCGGTGGCTGGATGACGACCGCGCAGCTGATCGCCATCGCGTTCGCCGTCGGCGGGGCGTTGTGGATGTACCTTCGCTGGAATGTCGGGCCGGGCAAGCCGGGCATTAACGGTCCTGCCGCAGCGCGAGCGGCTGCGAGATAGTTGACTTTGTCAACTATTTCAGTCGCGAGCCGTTTGCCTGGGAATGAACGTCTTGACCAGGGCGAAAGCAAACAAACCCAGTAGCAGTGCCTGAGCAGCGAGCGTCTCCGCACTGGGGAATACCCCCATTGACGGCATGTGCGGCATGCCGGGCATCACCGTGATCGAAATGAGATTCCCTTCCTGCAGCTCGCGAATTCCCTTCCCCATGAAAACGAACGCCATGTAGTAGAGGAGCACGCTCGTCACGGCGAAGAACGGGCGCATCGGAATCTTTACTCCGTACCTGTAAAACAGGGTGAACACCAGAGCGAGAATCACCAGGCCGGCAATAATGCCCAGTGAGAGCGGCAGGGCGATGTTGCTCCCTTCATTAAATAGCGCCTGGTAGAAGAGCGCGGTTTCAGCCCCCTCCCTGTACACGGCCAGGAACGCCACGAGCGCCAGCGCCTTCCCGCCGCCGTGCTCCAACGCCCGATTCACCTTTTCGCGAATGAACTTCTGCCATTTGACCGCTTCCACCTTCGAGATGAGCCAGTAGCTCACTGAGAACAGCACGATCACGGCGATCAGCATCGTCACGCCCTCGACGATCTCGCGGCTGGCCGGCAGCTGCGCGAAAAGTGTCTTGAGGGCAATCGCCGTCACGGCGCTTGCCGCTACACCGAGGGCGACTCCGGTCCAGATCGAGCGCAGCCGCTCGCGGTGACCAGTCTTGATGAGAAAGGCGACGACAGCTCCAACGACGAGGATTGCCTCGAATCCCTCGCGAAGGATGATCAGGAATGATTGGAAGAATGCGCCCCAGCCACCCGATGTCGGGCGCGTTAGCTCGACTATCCGCGGCAGGTCCAGCGCAATCGCCTCGCGCGCGCTTCGCGCCGCAGCCATGTCGTGCTGTCTGACCGCGCCTTTGAAATCGGCGAAATGGCGTTCCATCGAGGCGACAAGGCCCGGCTCCTTTGCACGTGCCGGAGTCTCGAGAGGCTCGAATGCGATGTAGGCGTCGAACGCGCGATCGCCGGCTTCAGCCGGCCGGCCTGCCCGTGCAAACTCCAGTGCGCTGTCGAGCAAAGCGATAACCGTTCGCGCCGCCTCGGCACCAGGCGCTGCTTTCGCGTCCGCCTGCGCCGCGGGAAGAACCATTGGTTGTCTGCGGAGCGAGTAGACGTAGTTCACGATGTCCCACCGGTCCTGCGGCGGCAGCGAGGCGAACGATGGCATCGGAGTTTCGCGAATGCCGACCGACACGACGTTGTAGGCGAGCGTCGCCGTGAGGTCTGGCGTCTCTCTCGCGTCTCCAATCGCCGGAGCAGGCACGTTGCCTGCTTTCGCCGCGGGTCCGTCCCCCCGACCGGCTTCACCGTGACATGAGGCACAATTCGCGGTGTAAAGCGCGTGTCCCCGTGCCGTGTCGAGCGGAGCAGACGGCAGATCCAGCGCTCCCGCAACACCAAGTGCTCCGCGGAACCGCGCTTCGATTAGCTGGACTTCCTGCGGCGGCCGCCTGGCTTTGACTGCAGCGATCAGCGTGTCGAGAAGAGCCTGTGTCGGCGGAGCGTTGTAACCCCTCAAACGCGTCGCGACGACGCGTGCGTCGCCGAGGAACGAGGTGGCCTCGGCGTATTCCTCGGCGGAGATGACATTGCCGCGGTCGTCGATGCCTTTCCGGTATTCCTCGACCGCCACACTGACGATGCTGGAAAGCCTTTTTGCCGAATTTTCCTGGGACTGTGCCGCGGCCGGCAGCAGGATCGCCGCAACCACGATCAGGCGGCCGATCTTTGAACCCGATTTCATTCCGAGTGAATCTATCTGGATTACAGCTTCAGGCAAACGGGCTTGCAATTACCCACGGAAGAGGAAGCGACGCCTACGCATCCTCGCTGCGGTACCGGCGCTCGCCCCGCAGCTCGGCTTGCGAGAGAGACGCGCGTCGGCCGGTCCGGGCCTCGAATCGTGCAACGAATTCCGGCAGGCGCTCCGACGTGAACCCGCTGCGGGCCAGTCCGCTCGCCGTCACTGCACGTTCTATCGCCTCCGGAGGGCCTTCCACTTCCACGAGCGGATCCATGTCCGGGTATTGCTCGAATCGAACCGTCGCACCGTTCAGCTCGTACTGAATGATGTCGCGCTCGATCTCGACAGTCACCACGAAACCCAGCTTCTCGAGGATTACCGCAAGCGCGTCGGCATCGGTCACTCCGGTGGATGCTTCCTCCCGAATCTTGAATCCGCCTTCGTAGAGGGTTGGGCCCTTCCAGTCGAGGTGCGCGCGTTTGCCGGTATCGTCCTCGTAGACACGCAGCCGGAGCACATGATCGCGCAGCACCATCGAGTGATCGCGCAGATCGTAACGCGCGTCGATGAGGCGCCCTGAATATATGAGCCGGCCGCCGGCGGCTTCGATTTGCGCTCGCCGCGCCGGCACATCGTCCACCACGCTCTTGAGCTCTACCTCAAGCATTCATGATCGAGCTGAGCACCGCGCTGGTATCCGCCAGCGACTCGAACAGTGCATAGGGTTGGTGCGCCGCAAGCTGCTCGACTGTGTAGCCGCCCGTCGCAACCGCGATTGCCCGCGCGCCGATTGCTTCGCCGCACTGAATGTCCGCGGGCGTGTCACCGATGATCACGAGCCGGTTCCCCAGAACGTCAATGCCGAGCAGCTCGCTCGCGCGGCGCTGGGCGACGGCGGGGAGCTCCGGCCGGAGCTCGTGGTCGGACCCGAACGCATTCACGCGAAAGCGGGCCGGATCGATCCCGGCGGCAGCGAGCTTCGCGCGCGCTCCTGTTTCGATGTTCCCAGTCAGGAGCCCGACGACGACGCGGTCTTCGCGCTCGAGCGCGTCGAGCAGCTCGAGCACTCCCTCCAGCACGAGCATCGTGCGATCTCCGGATTCGAGCTCCGTCGCCAGCCCGACGACGTACGACTCGAGCAGCTGATCCATCTGCGCGTCGATGGCCTCGTCGGTGAATCCTTCCCGCCGCATGAGGTCGCGCACGATCTGCCGGTCGGTCTTTCCACCATAATGGTATTCGCTCGAGCCGGGAGACCCGAATACTTCGGTAAGCGCACGCTCCATCGACCTGCGCCCCGCTCCGCCACTCATGAGGAGCGTACCGTCTATGTCGAAGAGAACGATTCTCACGTGCGTGTCAGGAAAATTCCGGTCATGATCGTCCCGGTTCCAACTCCCTGCCAGAGCGTGGGCGACTCGTGGAGGAATATCCACGCGACGATGATTGCAATAGCCGGCTGGAGATTGCTGTACACCGCTGTGCGCGTTGGGCCCAGGACGCGGAGGCCGCGGTACCAGAAGAGATACGCAACGACCATCGAGATGACGCTTGCGTAAAAGAGTGATGCCCACACGGCCGGACCCACCGTTTCCCACTTCGTTGCGGCGAGCGCTCTCGGAGAAGCGATAAGCAGAGGCAGCACGCCTCCGGTCATCGTCAGCGCCGACAAATGCACTGGGTCCGTTTTTATCGCCAGCGGCTGGAGCATCACCGTGAATGCAGTCCAGCAAAAGACTCCGACGAAAACGAGGAGCGTGCCGAGCAACGTTGCGTTGCTGTGATCACCGCGTGCGCTGCCGAATACAACCAGGGCTACCCCGCCAACCGAGAGCGCCACTCCGTAGAGAGTGCGCCGCCTGACGCGTTCGATTCCCTTGAGGCGGCTGGCGACGGCGATGAACGCCGGCGCTGCGGCGACTATCAGCACAGCGTTGCCGACATTCGTCCGCGAGAGGCCTTCGACAAAAAATATCTGATACAGGCCGTTGCCGAGAATTCCGAGCAGCATCAGCGTGATGATGTCGCGCCGGGGCGGCCATGGGCGCCGCCGAAAAAATGCGATCGCCATCAGGACGGCCGCGGCGATGCCGACGCGCAGACCGGTGAACGCCAGCGGTGAAAAGACGGCGGTCGCGTACTTGATGACGCTGAAGTTCACAGCCCAGATCAGCGCCATCAGCGTCAGCAAAGCGTCAGTCGTGCCGAACGAACTGCCGTCTTCGGTTCCTGTCATGCGGAAAGCTAGCTAGTGCCGCCGCATGGCTGCTACTTTCTCGCGATGCATATCTCGTTCGCCGTTTTTGCCGACGGTGCCAATCTCTCGCAGGAGGGAAAACTCAATGTCCTGGGCGTGTTCGATGCGCTTCAGGTCGGCGGATTTCCCGCGATTCATCCGCGTACTCACTTCGTCATCCGGCTCAAGGGATCGGTCGAAGACACGGGCGGCCACAGACTGACATTTCGCTGGATCAGTCCCGGCGACGAGGAGCTGTGGTCGTCCGACGGGGAGCTGAACGTTGCGCCCGGGCCCAATCCTGCTTTCGAGATGGACCTGCCCATAATCGCCGTCATCGACCTGCCGCTCAACTCCGCGGGCCTTTACACGATGCGGGTGTCACTGGACGGTGAGCCGACGGCCGATGTGAGATTGTTCGTGAGCGGTGTGCAGCCGGTTGTGATGCAGCAGAACTCGATGGTCAGCTAGCGACGATCCTTCGCGCGAACCGGAACCGCGCGATCAGCGCCCGCGTGTAGTCGTCCTGACGGTCCAGCGATTCGATCGAATGACCCCCTCGACCGAGCGCGACATGCACGAGGTTCGTCGAGCCGGCAGCCAGTGCGACGTGAGTGATCTGGGCGTCCTCACTGTCAGCGAAAAAAAGAAGATCGGCCGGCTTCAGTGCGTCGAGCCCTCCCTCCACCGCCACGCCCTGGGTCGCCTGCTGCCACGCGTCGCGCAGAAGGTGAATGCCGTGCAGCGCAAAAATGCTCTGCACCATTCCCGAGCAGTCGGCCCCCCACGGAGTGATGCCGCCCCACTGATAGTACGTGCCCTGAAAAAGTGCGATCGCCGAAGCGACAATGGCGTCGGCCGTCGGCGGGAACGTCTCGCGCCGGCGCGCCAGCTCCATGCTGCGGCCCGCGATACAGTGCCCATCGCCGACCACTGCGCCCAACGGAAGGTCGAGTGTCAGGCTCCGGCTGTCGCGAATGCTGCAACCCATCGACAGCTCTCCTTCGATGTCCCATGCCCACTCGGGCCCGTCGGCAGCGGACGGCGCGGTGTACCCTTCGTGCATCCAGCCCTCGTAGCCGTCGGCGCCGCGAAGCCTGAGCCAGGACCCTTCAGTGCTGATGACCTCGGCCGAATGACCGTAGAGCAGTTGACTTGTCTGCGTGCTCGCCGCCCTTTGCTCACCCAGCAGCGGCGCAATGGGGGTTCGAACGACAATACGCGTCAATGCTCCGGCCAGTCGATCAGTGGAATCTCGCGCCTCGCCGGGAGCGCCGGCTCGGGCGTGAGGTCATCGGCGCAGCTCCGGCATCGAAGCACACCGCGAATACTGCACATGACGCAGATGAACGTTCCACACGTGGAGCACGGGTAGCCTTCGGACGCGCGCTCCTCATTACCGCAGGAGCGGCAGATCATCGCATCCTTCTCGTGCAGCTCGCCCATCATTACCCTCCGATCTTACTCCCCGAACTCACCAAGCTAGCACCTATGACGGAGGTTCCTTCTTGATTCGGCGGATTGTCCGGATTGAGTCGTACCGTCTTAATGCAAGTGTCCATAACAGAGCCTTCTTCTTTTTGTTTTACAACAAAAGCTCGAACGCTGGGTGGCGCTTTGCCTGCCCTGGAGCCACTTCCGGGATGATCCGCATAATCCGCCGAATCAAGAAGAAACCTCTGTCATTGATGCAGGCCTCGTGCAACCAGCATCAATCCGACGAGCGGGAGCCCGCCGTCGCAACGGTAGAGCTTGGCCTAGAAGCGCCAGGTGCGGAAGAGGTCGAACCCGAGCTGCCGGGGCGTCTGCTGCTGAATCTGGCTCGCATTCGACCGCGCGCACGTCAGGTCGCTCGAGCCGGGCTCGATGCCGGCCTGGGCCGAGTAGATCGAGTTGAACCGGTACTCGAGCTTGAGCCCGAAGTTCTCGACGAAATTGCTGGCATTGACGACGCACAACCCTGTGCTCAGGCCGACGAACCACTGATTCCCGATCTGCTTTCCGAGTATCGCGCGCGTATTCAGAAGATTGTAGTAGTACGGGTCCGTGGTGCGCGCGCTCGCGTCGTATCCCGCGGTCTGCAGCTCCACGATGTCCAGAATATTCTTTGGAATTGCATTCGTGAGAAGATTGCCGCCGTAGCGGATCGCCACCGACGCCAGCTGCGACTGATACTCGGCGCTGCTGTTATCGAGCGCGATGGCGGGCTCACCCGTGATCAGATAGCTCAGCAGATCCGACTGTGAGAGCGGGAGGTTGTCCGGGTTGTCGAGTGACAGCAGCGGACGCTCGAGCGTGCCGCCGATTGTAACGCGCACCCGGATATCGCGAACGTTGGCGCTCCGCTGCCGCGGCTGACGGATTGTGTGAATCGCGCGGATGTCCAGCGTGGGATTCAGATCGGGCGTTCCGAAGAATCGCAGGCTTCCGCTTTCCACGTCGAACGTCGGCTGGACGAATGGATCGACGAGATTGAGGCGATAGGTTCCGCGAACCGCGTTGAGCGTTCCCTCGAGCGCGAGCTGCGAGGACTCATTCGTCCGTGAGCTCTTTCCCAGCGTCACATTGAGCGATCCGCCGAGCTTCACGTTCGCTTCGGAGGACCGGAGCCAGACGGCGTCGCCGATGTTCACCTGGACGTTCTCCAACGAGAGATTGCGGGCGAAATCGCTCGGCGTCTCCGGGAGGAGCGTACGGTCGCGGGCGAGCAGCGTGTCGAGGATTACAGCAAATTCCGGATCACTCAGGTCGACGATCTTCTTCGTGATGAGCTCGGGGATGTAGATCGTGCCGCGGTCGACCCTGACCGCGCCGCTGACGGTCGCCGCCTTGTACAGACCGCGCAGCGTGATCACGCTGTCGGTCGAGATGTCCAGCGACGCGAGCCCGGGCTTCTCGATGATGTGGAAGTTCTCGGCGCGCGCGCGGAGTGAGAACTCGGGATTGTCGTAGCGCGCGAGGTTCACGAATCCGTCTACGGACATCGTGCCGCGCCGCTCGCGGCGCGTCTCGGCCGCAAGGCGCTTCACGAACACCGTGTCCCCCGCAAGCGCGACGTCGGCGTTGATCCGCTCGAGCCGCGTGCCGACGTTCCTCAGCGTCGCGACTCCGTCCGTAATCCTGAACTGGCCCGAAAGCACCGGCTGCTTGACGGTGCCCGACATGTCGACGTTTGCGACGAGGGGCCCGCGCGCACTCTGAACGCCGGGAATGAACGCCTCGAGAATCGCGAGGTCCACGCTGTCCGTTCGAACGTTGCCGCGCAGCGAATCGCCGATCAACCGAACGTCACGAATGGCAAGTCGCGCGTTAGAGTAGCTGAGGAGAAGCGAATCGAGTGTGCCGCCGCCTGGCACGAGCATCACGTGCGCGGGTGCATCCAGGCGATAACTCGACCCGTCGGATACCGTTACCCGCCCACTGTCCAGCACGATTCGCGTCGTATCGTTCGAGTGCATTGCACTTCCGCGCAGCGTCGATGTCACGCCGTTGCCGCTCACGAGCGATGCGTCGAACACCGCGAGTCCGGCCGAATCGAGGCGCGCGTCCGCGTCAACGGACGTGAAGCCGACAGGGCCGGCCATGAGACTCTCCGCATGGAGATTCAGCGTTCCACTGGGGGCACCAGCGAGGTCGCGAAGCGCAAACTTTCCGGTCAACGAGCCAATCCGTCGCCCTTGCGCCGAAAGATCGTGGCCCGAAACAGTTCCGCTCAACGCCATCGAGCGGGCCGATCCAACAACTTCGCCCGCCACGCGGAGGGAGCCTCGCAACGAGTCGGCCGGGAGCGATGTCGCCGTATTGACGTAACGCTTTACGTCGGAGAGAGAATCAACTGATACCACGAAGCCGAGCTTGCCGGAGCCGGCTTCGGTCATCGCGACACTGCCGGAGGCACTACCGCTGGCTGAAGCGCTGCGGACGAGTAACGTGTCGATGTAGGCCATGCCCTTGTCCACGCGCACCGAAGCGGACGACGAGGCAATGTCGATCTTCTCGATCGTTCCCTTCAGCGCAGTCTTCAGCGATCCCGTGCCGGTGACTATCGAGTCGCCGACAAAATCCACGACGTAATCGCCCGCCAGGCTCGTGCGCGGCGCCTTGGGATTCTCGACGAGCGTGCGGAAGTTGAGCCCCGTCACCGTGCCGGTGCCGTGCGCACCGTACGTCGGAAGGTTCGCGTCGACGGTTCCGTTGTAGGCAATAGTTCCGCCGGCTCCGGTGAGAGTCGTCACCATTGCAAGCTCGGGCGCGGTGCCCTTCATGCTCATCGGTCCCGTGTAATTACCGCGGAGCGGAATGTCCGGATACGATTTCGCGAGCGTCGTCATGGAGACCGGCGCAGCCTCGAGCGCCATGTCGTAGATCATGAACTCGTCGCCGTACGTCACCCGGCCGGCGCCCGTGATGCGCGACGTCGGGAGGTCGTCATCGTGGTGCACGAGGTCGGCGTTGGAGAAGCGGAGGTCGAGCCACGAAGAGTCGAGTCTCGCCGTGCCGGACACGGTACCGCGCAATTCCAGAAACGCCGGATTGAGATAACGAATCGTGCGAAGGTCGAGCGTCTCAATGTCGACGTCGAGTCCGCGAAAGGTCGTGAACGCGGGATACAGGATATCGAGTCCACCGCGCGCAGTGCCGCGAGTTACGGCACCGGGTACGTTGGCGTCGGCGAAAGTGAACCGGGACTCGTCCACCCTGAAGCGATTGAGCGGCCCGCCGGTCGCGCGCACCGTCCCTGTGATGTCTCCCTGCCAGTCGTAGGGAAACTCCTTCCCGTTCAGCGCCCGGATGAGGTCGAAGTTGACCGGCGCGGCCTGGAGACGAACGTCCTTCATGGCGAGCACCGGTCCGCCCACCGCGTAGGTCATGTCACCGATGAGCCGCGAGCGCGTGGTTCTGACGTCCATATCCGTTATCGCGTAGTCCATCACGTGCGGGTGACCGACGTTGTTGATCTCCAGATTCAATCGGCCGCCACCCGTGCGAGGGAGAGTCGCATACACCCACGCCACGTCGTTCAGCGAGACGGAGTCGCCCGTGATCTGAAGGGCGTACCGCATGGGCAGATCGTTTCCCCAGAAAAGCTTTCCGCGCGCCTTGCCGCTGGACCCGGGAAGATCGAATTGCGGTATGTTCAGCCACACCGAATCGCCGAGGATGCGGACGTCCCCCGCAAGCTTCCGGATGTCGAGCGGCGGATCGGCGCTCGTCCCGCTGGCTCGCGTGATACGGAAGAAGCGCCCGATCGAGTCGGGCTCCGCGATGCGCGCGTAACTGAAGCTCGACCTTAGGCCCGTGAACCTCCATGTGCGGGCAAATCCTTCGCGCGTTCTCCTGATCTCGCTCCGCCAGTCGTTGCCTGGCTCGTCGCGAGTGAGCGATCCGAGAGCGTGCGCTATGACGCTGTCGCGCTTCCGGCCGCGCAGCGTATCATCGGGATGCCAGGGCAGCGTAAGAACGACCTGGCCGTCGTGCACGTCGGCGGAGTCCATCACGATGAAATCCCCGAACCCCCTGCCGGTGCCGGGCTCCTCCGCCGGGCCCTCCGGGAATATGCGCCGCCAGTTCCAGTCTCCGTTCTCGTGCTCGCGTATGTGCACGACCGGATGCTGAACGTCGAGATGGCTGAGAAGAATCCGCCGGTCGAAAATGTCGCGCATATCGTAGCGCACGCGGATGCGCCCCGTGCTCACGAACAGCGAGTCCTCGTCGTCGCGGATCTCGAGGGAGTCGATTGTCACCCCGTTGAACAGTCCACCGCTGATTCGCCCGACGTAGATCGTCCCCTTCACCTGTCCGGACACCCACGACTGGACGAAGCGGCGCACCTGGCCCTGACCGTACTCCGTCTGCGTCAGCGAGAGCGCGATGAAAAACACGATCGCGATCACTGTGAGCAGAGTCAGTGCACTGAAGGTGACTATTCGTTGACGCCGTGACATCGTCTAAAAGGCCTGGCCTATCGCCAATCCAAAGGTCAGCCGGCTGCGGAAGCTGGTATTGCTTCTCGGCAGAAAAGTCGGACAGATGCCTTCGGATTGAACAAGTATGTTGCTGTTTGGATCCGGTCTGTGCACTGCCAGCCTGTTCCCCGGACTTACGCAAGGCAGTGAGCCCGCCTCGGCGCCGAGCTCGTCGCTCGACCCGACGACACGTGGAACCTCATAATAGATGGGTCCGGGCGGCCGGCTGTATGGATTGTACCCCACTACGAGACGCACCGGTCCAACCGGCGAGAGTGCGGTGAACTGAAATCCCGGCGTAACCTTGAGGCTGAAGTTCTGAAAGCTGCCGCGCTGCCCGCGATTCCAGACGTCGCCGGCGTCGGCAAAGACCGTCCACTGAAGCACCTCGGGAAGAAACGGGCTTCGCAGCCGCAGCTCCAGATTCGTCACGAGCAGTGAGTTGCCGCCAACCGGGACGGCGCGGCGAAAAGACGAATCACCCCCGGGTATGCGAAACAGCGTGTCCGTGAATGGGAAGATCGGGTATGCAACTTCGTAGCTTCGCGCGATATAGATGGCCGATCCGAGCTCGTTCTGGGAGAATCCACGCACCGTTGTCGGACCGCCTGCATAGAGACGCTCCTGGGGCGGAATGAATCCCGTGTTGCTCAGAGATCTTCCGAACACGATACCGCCCCGCACGCGGAAGGCAATCACCGCCCCGCCGGGAATTCCCCAATACTGCGACCGCTCCGCTAGCAATTTGCTGAAGCGCAGCGAGGAGTCCGACAGCGTCACCGGCGAGGCGTGACGCGCTTCCACCCTCCACTGCGAGCCCGCCGTCGGAGAGAAAACATTGTTCGAGTTGTCGCGGGATACGAGTGCACTCACCACCGCGAGACGCTGAGTCTGCTGTACGCGCTGCCGATCCTGTCTGTCGCAGATATTGAACACTGCGCAAAAAAGAGCCGGCTGCGCTTCCGTTCTGCCAAGGTCCATCGAGTAAGAGAGCGTCACCGGCGTGCGCCTGAAGCGGCGCCAGTCGAGCGACGCGATGCCTCCTATCGCAGTCGTTCGCAGATACGCGTTGTACTCGGAGACCCGTTCACTGAAGACGGTGATGTTCGGAAGCACGAGAAGGCTGCGGAATATCGGCTGACGGAGGGTCGCACCCACGTAATAGTTGAGTTTCCTGCTAAATGGGTCAGACCTGGCCTGCGGACAGACATCCTTCAGGCCGCTGAGCGGCTCGCCGATTCCAATCTTCGACACACGCGTAGTCAGGTCGAGACGCCGGGCGGTGTGCATGAAATTGTAGTTCGACAGCTCGCCGCTGACTCTGAAGCAGTCGAGCGTCCCGTATCCCGCGCCGAGCCGGGCGGCCCTCGTTGTGTTTTCCGCCAGGACCGCCTTGATCGTGAGGATCGAGTCGGTTGGGCCCGAGGCAGTGTCCGGAAGAAGTGAAACGTGCTGGTAAGCCTCGGTCTGATAGAGAGTGCGTTGCGCGTCAAGCAGCTCTTCCTCGCGATACACACGGCCCGAGTCGAGCCCGATGATTCGGCGCACGACCGGCAACGGGATCTGCTGAGACTTACCCGAAAACGGCACGACCGCTATGTCGACGCCGCCAATCCGGGTGAAGGGTCCCGGCTGAACGGCAATGGTGTCGAACGCTGCGAGTCTCAGCGAATCGACGCCGAAGCTGTTGGTGACGACCGCGCGCGGGTAGCCGTTGTTGCGCAGGCGACGTGCTATCGTATCGCGCGCAGCTTCTACAAGGACGCGATCGAATCTCTGTCCCGCCCGGATTGGAAGTCCGCGTGTGATTCGGCCTGGCTCGGGAACCGAGTCGAGGCCGGCAATGACCAGAGACTCGAGTCGAGTCGGTCGCCCCTCGTTGATTTTGAATTCGACCTCCACGCCTCCGGCGCCGGCGCTTCTCACCGCGGTGTCGACGGTAACATCGGGGAATCCGCGCCTTCGGTAGAAGACGATGAGCCGGGCGCGATCCTTTGGAAGCTCCGCGCGATCGAGGCACCGACGGGCGGTGAACGGCAAATGCAGAAACCGCCGCGCCCACGCGGACGGTGTGGTGACGATGATCTTCGCCAGCTCGGCCGAGGTAAACGCCGTGTTGCCGGTAAACTCGAGCTCCCTCACCTCCAGATCCCCCGTCTCGCAGGTCACGTCCTGGGCGGAGGCGGTTCGCGCGGCGATGAGAAAAAGTGCTGGGAGAGCGAACTGCGGAATGCGCCGCGCGAATCCGTGAAGCATCACCCGCTGGGAGTTCGGTCCCAGGGGCCGGCGGGTCCGCTCGTGGGCTCGGGCGGCTCCGGCTCACGCGCCAGCGCGTCCGGCGGTACCAACGGAGTGCGCTGGATTAAGAGTTGCACAAGGTAAAATCCCGCAAGGCCCGCCGCGATGCCGACGCCGATGGCAGGCACGAGGTCAGCGGCACCCAGGTGGCGCCTGTAATAGTAGTCTTCACTCAAATTGACGCCTTCAAGAGGGCTGGGTAAGTTCTCGCGTTCGCCCACCACATGTCAACGGTACCGTAATGCACATCCGACGATTCGCCTTGGCGGCGCTGACCGCCATCGTCGCGTGCACCGGGGGCGAATCCTCGCCCGCGCGTCGCACGCTGATCGATTCCCGCGACACCTACGATCCCCGCTCCCTCGATCCCGCCCTTTCAACCGATGCGCCAACCGGGCGCGCAGTCTCGTACGTTTTCGACGGACTCGTCCGGTTCACGCCCGAGGCGCAGCTCGTACCGGGCCTGGCACGAGACTGGATCGTCTCCCCCGACGGACTCACCTACACGTTTCACCTCAGGTCCGGCGTAAAGTTCCACGACGGGAGGCCTTTTGGCGCGCGGAACGTAATCTCGAGCTTTCAGCGCGCCCTCGACCCCGTAACCAAGGGTGGACGTGGCTGGCCGCTCTATCCGATCGCCGGCGCCAAGGAGTATGCGGACGGCAAAGCCCGATCGATCGCCGGACTCTCCGCGCCCAACGACAGCACCGTCGTCATGCGGCTCACGGAGCCATTCGGAATTTTCCCCAAGCTGCTGGCGATGCCGGTTGCCTCGATCGTGCCCGACTCGGTGCCCGCCAATTTTGGCGAGCATCCCGTGGGCACGGGCCCCTGGAAGTTCGTCGAGTGGAAGCACGACGACTACCTCCTCTACGCGAAGAACGACGGTTACTGGGGCGGCGCACCGAAGGCTGATTCGCTGAGAGCACGCATCATCCCGGAGCCCAGCACGGCTGTCGCGGAATTCGAGTCGGGGAACGTCGACGTCCTTTACGTGCCCGAAGGTGAGACCCGCAACTGGGAGGAGACCGACGACAAGAAGGCGATGCTCGAGTCGGCCCCCGCACTCAGGATGCTTTACGTCGCCATCAACACCACTCGCGGGCCGCTGAAAGATCCGCGCGTCCGCCAGGCGCTGAACTATGCGACAGACGTTCGCGGTATCCTGGATGGAATCATGAGCGGCCGCGGCAACCTCGCCGCCGGCGTCATCCCGCCGTCGCTCGCCGGCGGAGACTCCACGCGAAAGGGCTATGCACGAGATGTCGCCAAAGCCAAGCAGCTCCTCGCCGACGCAGGTCATCGTAACGGAATCGACGTCGAGCTGTGGTCATCGCAGACAGCGCCCTTCCCGCGGATCGCGCAGACGATACAGGCGAACCTTGCGGATGCCGGCGTACGCGTGAAGCTCGTCCAGCGCGATGCGTCATCCATGCGCGAGGCCGCGCGCGCCGGACAGACTGATATGGCACTCAAGGACTGGTTCGCCGACTACCCCGACGCCGAGAATTTCCTATATCCTCTGCTTCACACGAGCAACAAGGGAGTCGGCGGAAACGTCTCCTTCTACTCGAACCCGCAGTTCGACAAGCTCGTGTCGGATGCCCGGCGCGAGCCGGACGAAACAAAGCGCGTCGCGATGTACCGTGACGCAGACCTCATGTCCTACAACGACGCGCCGATGATCTACCTGTTCTTCTACAAGGAGCTCTACGCCATCCAGCCGTGGATCACCGATTTCAAGGTTCCGTCCATCTTCACGGGCCAGGCATGGACGTCAGTTCAGATCAAACGGCAGCAGCAGCAGTGACCGGATAGGTCATTGTTCGCCTTCATCATACGCCGCCTCGTCCTCTCCATTCCGACGCTCCTCGGCGTCATGGTCGTCGTATTCCTGCTCCTGTACGTGGCGCCCGGTGACCCGGTGCAGGACATGGTTGGCGAGCGCGCAGACGCGGAGACAATCGCGCGCCTGCGAAAGGAGCTGCATCTCGACGAGCCCGTGCTGAAGCAGTTCGCGCTTTACACCGGCGGGGTTCTTCGCGGCGATCTCGGCCGCTCGTACATCACGCAGCGCCCGATAATCCAGGACATTCGCGAGCGATTCCCAAAAACGCTGCTGCTTGCGGGCTCGGCAATGCTCCTCGCCTCGGTCCTGGGTATCACGATAGGTGTGCTGAGCTCGCGCAATCCGGGGGGATGGTTCGACCGCATATCGCTCGGCCTGGCGTACCTGGGGATCTCCTTCCCGGTGTACTGGGTGGGACTGATCCTGATCCTGGTATTCGCGGTGACTCTCAAGTGGCTGCCGCCGTCGGGATACGGCGGCGTCGAGTATCTGATCCTGCCCGCGCTCGCGCTGGGCTCGAGGTCCATCGCATTTCTCGCGCGCGTCACGCGATCGGCGATGCTCGACGTACTCCACAGCGATTTCGTGAGAACGGCGCGGGCAAAAGGTTTGACTGAGCAGGTTGTGGTGATGCGGCACGCGCTCAGGAACGCGCTAATCCCGATAGTAACTGTGCTCGGCCTCGACTTCGGGTACTACCTGACGGGGAGCATTCTTACAGAAACGATCTTCTCGTGGCCGGGAATCGGTCGCTATGTGGTCAACGCGATTGCGCGCCGCGATCTTCCCGCAATCAGCGGGACGGTTTTGTTCCTGAGCTTCGTGTTCGTTCTCGTCAATCTTCTCACCGACCTCGCATACGCGAAGGCCGACCCACGAGTGACGTACAGCTAGCGGGAAGGATGTGGGGGAGATTTTCGGATCCTATTGCCAGTATTGGCAATCGCGCTACGATGGTCGTCTGCGGCACCAGGTGCATTGCCAATACTGGCAATGAGATCCGAAAATCTCCCCCATATCCTTCGCGCGGTCAGCTACAGCGCTAGTCGTCCTTTTGCCCGAAAACGGCCATGTTGGATGAGTGCCCCGGATTGACCTTCTTCTCGGGGTAGATCCAGTGAAAGGCTTGATTGACCGCGGCTGCAGCCTCCCCGAAACCGGTCGCTATCAGCTTCAGCTTTCCCGGATAAGCCGTGATATCGCCCGCGGCATATATGCCGGGTCGTCCCGTCTCCATCAGCGAGTTGACGACGATCTCGTCCTTCTCGAGAGTCAGCCCCCAATTGGCGAGCGGACCGATGTCGCTCACGAAGCCCAGCATCGGGAGCACTGAGTCAGCCTCGACGTCCCGGGTCTCTTTCGTTTTCACGTCGCGCAGTGTCACGCCGGTGAGTCGGTCGTCGCTCGACAGAACGTCGTGCAGCTCATGAAAGGGCAGCAAAGTGGTTCGCCCGGCCACGACTGCAGCGTTGACCTCCGCGACCGTTGCTCCGTGCGCCCGATACCTGTCGCTTCGGTGCACCAGCGTCACCGCGGCGGCGCGATCGCGAAGCTGGTGCGCCCAGTCGAACGCCGTGTCTCCGCCGCCGATGATCACGATCCTCTGGTCTCGAAACAATTCCGGGTCGGCGACGTTGTCGAAAATCCCACGCCCATACCACGGCTCCGCGCACGCCTGCGGCAAGCGGCGGGGGGTAAACGCCCCGATTCCGGCGGCGATTATCACCGACCGGCTCGGAAAACGGTCGGTCTCCGTGACCAGGACGAAATGCCCATTCTCTTGCTCGAGACCTGTAACGTGCTGGTTGAGAAACGAGGGGAAATTGAACTGCCCCGCCTGGTCGGCTAGAGCGTTTACGAGGTCCTTCGCGAGGATCTGCCGGTAGCCGCCGACATCGAAGATGTACTTCTCGGGATACAGAGCGGTGAGCTGCCCGCCGAGCTGCGGAAGCGTGTCGACTATCTGCGCCGTCGCGCCCCGCATGCCTGCATAAAAGGAGGCGAAAAGACCCGTCGGTCCACCGCCGATGATCGTCATGTCCCTTATCTCGTGCATCGCGCAAAATATAGCCACATTTCAAATCATGAAGATTTACACGAAGACCGGCGACGAAGGCATGACCGGACTCTTCGGTGGCGGCCGCGTCTCTAAGGATCATGCGCGCGTCGAGGCGTACGGCGATGTGGATGAGCTCAACGCATTCGTCGGGCTCGCTCGTGCCGCCGAGCCGATGCCGCAGATAGACGAAGTGCTCGTTCCGATCCAGCGCGATCTCTTCAGCATCGGCGCCTTGCTCGCAACTCCGGATCAGGAAAAGATGCAGCAGCATCTCAGCAAAGCGCGCATCGGTGACGATCGGATTGCCGAGCTCGAGCATTCCATAGATGCATGCGATCGCGAGCTCGACACATTGAAGGCGTTCATCCTGCCCGGTGGAACGCAGAAAGCCGCAGCACTTCATGTCGCCCGCACAGTATGCCGGCGCGCCGAGCGACGTGTGATCAGCCTGCAGCGGGAGGTGGAGATCCCTCAGATCGTGGTGGTCTACCTCAATCGCCTGTCTGATCTTCTCTTCACTCTCGCCAGGGCTGCCAATGCCCGGGCAGGAGCGGGAGAGGTGACCTGGTAGCGGGCAACTCCGGGTTGAGTGGCCTTGCGTCACCGGGTGAGGGAGGCGAGGTCCGCATCCTCCCGTATCCGATCATCGTCGAGCGAGGGGCGCTGGACCGGCTGGGCGACATCGTCCGGAGATTCGCTCCCGCCCATCGGTATGCCGTCATCACAGACTCGAACGTCGGCCCTATCTATGGTATCCGGGCTATCGGCGGATTCCTCCCCGGTTCGGCCGATCTCTTCACCGTGCCGGCCGGTGAGACAAACAAGACCCGGGAGAGCTGGAGTCGTCTGACCGACGATCTCGTTGCCGCCGGTTTCGGGCGGGATTCTGCGGTCGTCGCCCTTGGCGGCGGGATGGTGGGAGACCTCGCGGGATTCGTTGCAGGCACGTTCATGCGGGGCGTCCCCGTGGTCCAGGTCCCGACCACTTTCCTGGCGATGATCGACGCGTCGATCGGCGGGAAAACGGGGGTCGACACGCCCTCGGGAAAGAATCTGGTGGGGCTTTTTCATCCTCCGGCTGCAGTCGTATCAGACCCGGAAACTCTTGGTACGCTTGCACTTGACCTTTTGAGAACGGGATTTGCCGAGGCGATTAAGCATGGCGTAATAGCGGACTCGGGTTACTTTGGGTTCGTGACGCAGGAGCTACCCACGCTCCTTGCGCCTGGCGGTGCCGGGAGTGACACGTTGACTCGCGTCGTCGTCCGCAGCATACAGATCAAGGCAGGGATCGTCGCCCGCGACGAGCGGGAGCGCGGCCTCCGGAAGGTGTTGAACTTCGGTCACACCATCGGACACGCACTCGAGGCTCTGAGCGGCTACGATCTCGCACATGGCGAAGCCGTCGCGATTGGAATGGCGCTCGAAAGTGCCCTGGCCGAGCGCGCCGGAATAGCCGAAGCCGGAACGTCGGAAGCGATTCGCAACGCTCTGAGCGCGGCGGGTCTGCCCGTGCGTCGCCCACTGGGGGTGGCGGGCGAAAGGATCATCGAGGCGATGCGGGCTGACAAGAAAGCCCGTCGCGGCGAAACAGAGTACGCGCTCCCGTGCCGTATCGGAGCGATGGCTGGCTCGAGCTCTGGTTGGGCTGTAACGGTAGCTGACGACATCGTTCGGGAGGTGCTGACATGAAACGTGGCGATTTTATCCGGCTCGCAATCGCCGTCGCTATTGCCATCATGTTCATTCAGAGCGGTGCCATGCGGCTGCCCATGAGCAAGGTCGTGCTCAAGCACCAGCCCGTATTCGTCTATGCGAAACCCGCCATGGTCTATACCAAACCCGCCTTGGTCGCCGGAGCGAAGAAGGTCATTCGCGAGAGCCGTCACATCAAGGGAGTGATCCGTCGCGCCTCGGCGCGCGAGGCGCTTCGGATGCGCGCCCTGGGAATCGTTCCCCACCCGCGCCAGTTCGCGCGAGCCAGTGCAGGTGAAGAGGTGCCCGTTTCCCTTACGCAGTATTGCCTGAAGGGGACCACGCGCCGCGGCCGCTGGGTCCGACCGGGCATCGTCGCGGCCGACCCTCGAATTTTTCCGCTCGCGCGCTACGTCGAAGTCTTCATGGGCAACAAGTACATCGGCCGATTTCTGGTGGATGACACCGGCAGGAACGTCATCGGCGCGACGCTGGATATCTGGACTCCGTCATGCAAGCAGGCCACGCGTTTTGGCCGGCAGTTCGGGCGAGCCGTTCTCGTAGCTCGCGAAGAGGAGCATAGGCCGAGTCTGGCCCAGCTTCAGCTCGACGTGATTCCGGATTTGAGGGCAGTGGCCGAGCTGTTCGAGGGACTAGCCAAGCGTTGAGGTCGCCAGTCCACAGTTCGCGAATTGGTCCGATGCGCGGTCCGCAAATCGGCCCGAAGTGCGCGGCGGTTGTTTGGCCCTACAATTGCTCGACCATGCCTCAACCCTAAGAGGGACAACAGTATGTCATCGTTCAGTACCTACCTCGTCGGCTTCATCGTGCTCATCCTCGGTCTGGCTGTCGCAGCGTACCTGGTGGGCGTCTCGCCGACGTGGATTGCTGTCGGTGTAATCGTGCTGATCGGCATTGGCATTCTCACTGGAACGAGCCGAACGAAGACCAAAGATCCGCCAACGACTCCGTAAGAACGCCGGCGCCAACTAACGGGATGACCAGTCCTCTGTAATAAACGGACGAACCTCCGCCGGTATCGCATGTCGGAGAACCCGATAAATACAGGCACTCCGTGACTGGCATGAAATGTGGCAGTTGACCTTGCAATTCCCCCTCATTAACGTGCGCCTTGGGTTGAGCACCGCGAGCTGATCGAGCGCTTGCCGGACAATTCGCTAGAGGGCGTCCATGCAGACTTCGGCCGAGAGCAAGTCTAAAGGCTTCTTCCGTTCGTCTCCCTCCACCGCTTTCGACCAATACCTCCAGGACATACAGAAACTCCCGCTGATAAGCAACGCCGAAGAAGAGCGTCGCCTCGCGCGCCGGGCGCAGGCAGGTGACGAGAAAGCTGCAGAGCGTCTCGTCACGGCCAATCTCCGGTTCGTCATCTCCTACGTGAAGAAATACCAGGGCCACGGACTCGACTTGAGCGAACTTGTGGCGATCGGAAATGAAGGGCTTCTCAAGGCAGTAAGAAAGTTCGATCCGGAGCAAGGCGTAAAGTTCATTTCGTATGCAGTGTGGTGGGTCCGGCAGGCAGTTCTCAAAGCCCTTGCAGAGCAGACCCGATCGGTAAGAATTCCCCTCAATCAGAATTCGCAGCTAATCAAGCTCGCCCGCGCACAGACAGTTCTCTCCCAGGTTCTCAAGCGCGATCCCACAGACCACGAAATAGGCCGGCTCCTCGAGGAGACACCCGAGGCCGTTCGCTCAGCAAAGCAGATGTCGGCCACGGAGATCTCGCTCGACGCTCCGATCGACCGCTCGGACCGCGAGGCCTGCACTCTTGGGGAGAGATTCGCCGGGGTTGACGGCGCGGAGATCGAGGAAGTGACGGACTTCCATCTCATGCGCGAGTTCATCGATCGCGTTTTCCGGAAGTATCTCACGCCCCGCGAGCGGAAGATTCTTCACCTGTATTACGGTCTCGAGCAGGGCTCGGATGCGATGACGCTCGAGAAGATCGGCGCTCTGATGGGCGTAACCCGCGAGCGCATCAGGCAGATCCGCGAGCGCGCGTTCGAAAAGCTGCGCGAGTCTCCGGACGGAGCAGCGCTGTCGGGGTTCTGGACAGCGGACTAACACAACTGCAGGTGAAGGGGTGACGGACCGCTCACTCATTCCAGCGTTCGTCAACCCCGGCTCAGGAAGCTCCGAGAAGGCCCGAGACGCGCTGACGTCTTCGGGCCATTTTGATGTACAGGAAGTCGAGCCGGCAAAACTCGAGCACGAGATAAAGCGCGCGGTCGCAGCCGGCGCTAAACGCATCCTCATAGCGGGCGGCGACGGATCGATTTGCGCCGCGGCACAGGTGATTTCGGGTACCGACGTCGAGCTTGCCATCCTGCCCGGCGGCACGCTCAACCATTTTGCGATAGACAACGGAATTCCTGTCGAGCTCGCGGAGGCGGTGCGGGTGGCCATCGGCACAAGGACGAGAACCGTGGATGTCGGCTTTGCGGGAAATCGAGTGTTCCTCAACACGAGCTCGATCGGCGCTTATGTCACGTTCGTCCGGTTGCGCGACCGGCTGGAAAAGCGTTTCGGCTACAAGCTGGCGAGCCTCATCGCGTCGATCAGGATATTCTTCAGCCTGCGGAGGCTCCGCGTCGAGCTGGAGGTGGACGGCCAGGTCAAACACTACCGGACGCCCCTGGTGTTCATCGGCGTTGGCGAGCGAGAGCTCGAGTTTCCGCATCTTGGCACCCGCGTCAAGAATGGCAAGCGAGGCCTGCACCTGTTCATCGTGCACGGGCGCAGGCGCGGACGGCTCCTGGTCGTCGCCTTCGAAGCGGTCTCGCGCGGAGTGGCGAGCGTTCGCCGCATGCCTGAGCTGGACGCATTCGTGCTGGAGCGCTGCACGATCGATCTCCGGCGGCCTCAAGCCTTGATCGCGTTCGACGGCGAAACGGAGCCGATGGCGACTCCGCTCGAGTATCGAATAGAGCACGACACGCTTCGCATCGTTGTCCCCGTGCCTGTCGAGGAACTGGTCGGAGAGGCAGCGGCCGCGCATCCCGCATAGGTTTCCGGTATGGCGACTGAAAAGCTGGCGAACCAGCTCGCCGGCGTGGTCGGCGAAAGGTTCGTGCTCATGCGGCCGTCGGAGCTGCTGGTTTACAACTCCGATGGACTTCCTGGATATCGGCGCAAGCCGCGCCTTGCAGTTTTTCCCGGGACTCGAGAGCAGACGATAGAAGTGGTGCGAATCCTCGCCGCCGCCGGCGCGCCGTTCGTCCCCCGAGGTGCCGGCACCGGCCTGTCCGGCGGTGCGCTCGCAGACGATGTAGTTCTGCTTGGACTGCATCGTTTGAAAAAAATCATCTCGATCGACGCCGAGAATCGCCGCGCGACTGTCGAGCCCGGCGTTGTGAATCTCGCTCTGAACCGAATTGCCGGTCCGCTGGGACTGCTGTATGCGCCGGACCCGTCGAGCGAAGCCGCGTGCACGATCGGCGGGAACATCGCCGAGAACGCGGGCGGACCCCATTGCCTCAAGTACGGCGTCACGCTGAATCACGTCCTTGCTATCACGGCCGTACTTCCCGATGGCGAGATCATGACACTCGGCAGCGACACCGGCGAGCGCGAAGGCTACGATCTCCTTGGCGCGTTCATCGGATCGGAGGGATGCTTTGGCGTCGCGCTCGACGTGACCGTGAAGCTGACGAAAAAGCCTCCGGCCGTTCGAACGATGCTCGCGGATTTCACTTCGGTCGACGATGCGGCACGCGTGACTTCCGCCATCGTCGCGTCGGGAATCATTCCGGCGGCGCTCGAGTTCATGGACAGCGCGACAATACAGGTAGTCGAGTCGAGCATCTACGCCGCGGGATATCCGGCGGATGCGGCCGCGGTGCTGCTGATCGAGCTCGATGGGCTGCCCGCGGGTGTGGAAACCGACGTGCAGACGGTGCGGGAGCTGTGCATCGCCGGCCATGCGCGTGAAGTGAAGGTCGCCGGAAACGAAGCAGAGCGGCTCCGATTGTGGCAGGGACGCAAAAAGGCGTTCGGCGCGATGGGCCGCATGGCTCCGCACCTCGTGGTGCAGGACGCAGTTATTCCACGCACGCGGCTCGCTGAGATCCTCGCGACAATCGCCCATATCGCTGCAACGCATAGGGTGACGGTGTGCAACGTTTTTCACGCCGGTGACGGAAACCTGCATCCCAACATTCCCTACAACGCCGATGATCCGGATGAAAGCGAGCGTGTCCATCTGGCGATGGGCGAGATCATGCGTGCATGCGTCGCTGCCGGTGGCAGCATTACCGGAGAGCACGGCGTTGGACTGGACAAGCTGAATTACATCGAGCTCATCTTCTCACCTGACTCGCTCGACGCGATGTGCCGCCTGCGCTCTGCGTTCGACCCCGATCGCCGCGCGAATCCAGGAAAGGTCGTTCCTATCCACGCATGTCAGGAATGGAAATCGACGCCCGCGTCAATGCGGGAACCTGCCGGAGCTCTGGCGTGACTTCGACGATTCAGGAGCGGGTTCGTGAGGCCGGAGCCGCCCGGACTCCGCTGCGCATTGCCGGCAATTCCAGGTGGCAGAACGCGGGCAGGCCGGTTGCCGCCGTCGAAAAGATCTCCGTCGCCGATCACAGCGGCGTGGTGGATTATGTCGCGAGTGACCTGACCATTACCGTGCGCGCGGGGACAACGCTCGCTGAAATCGCGCGCGTGACTGGTGACGAGGGGCAGTGGCTTCCGCTGAATCCCTTCGGCTCTGCCGAGGGGACGATCGGCGCAACGGTTGCGACGGCGTCCTCAGGTCCTCTCTCACAAGGGTTTGGTACGATTCGCGACCTCGTGCTCGGGGTCGAGATCGTCACCGGTGATGCGAAGATCGTTCGGGGCGGCGGCCGCGTGGTTAAGAACGTCGCCGGCTTCGATCTGGTTCGGCTCCTGACCGGCTCATGGGGAACACTCGGCGTGATCACCGAGGTCTCGCTCAGGCTGTATGCGCTTCCGGCGCACCGGATGACCATGGCAATGGACTCTCCGACGGATACGCGGCGGCTTGCTCAGCGTCTGCGATCACTGCTCGACGCGCCGATAATTCCCTTCTCTCTCGAGCTCGTGGGCGAAGAGCTCGCGCGTCGAATCGGGCTCCCCGCCCGGCCGACGATTCTGGTCGAATTCGGCGGCAATGCCGCGGCGGTGTCAGCACAGCGTGACGCGCTCGCCGCGATTGGGAACGTGAACGAAGTGTCGAGTGAAGTCTGGGAGAAAATGCGAGCCACCGCTGTGTCCGACGCGATGGTGGTCCGCGTGTCGGGACTGCCGGCGGGCCTGGCCGAACGATGGGAGCGAGCGCGCTCGATCGGCCGGGATGGTGAGCCGCCGATGATGCATGCGTCGATTGGCCGCGGGACGGTTCGATGCATTTTCCCCGGAGAGCTGCCGGCTTCCGCGATGGAGGGAGTGGCGGCTTCGCACGCCGACGATACGATGATCTTCGAGACTCTTCCGCCGGCCGTATGGGCATCGCTCGCTGACAGCGCTACGGCAGATCGTGTGTCCCAGGGTATCAAGAGAGCGTTCGATCCCTTCGGCATTCTCAATCCAGGCATCCTCGGACCGACGAATTGACTTCGCTCCCGCTGGTTCAACTACAGGACAATCTCGACGAGGATCCCGTTCCCGCCGACGCCGTGCCGGCGTGCGCGCTTCCGAACTCGGAGCTGGCGGGAGAGCTCCCGGGAATCAACGCTTGCGTGCACTGCGGATTCTGTCTTCAGGCGTGCCCGACATACCTCGCGCTCGAAGACGAGAACGACAGTCCTCGCGGACGCATTTTTCTAATGCGCTCGCTGCTCGAGGGCACGATAACGCCCGACGACGAGTCGGTGCAGACGCACATCAGTCGCTGCCTGGGATGCAGGGCGTGCGAGACAGCGTGTCCGTCGGGCGTTCCCTACGGGCACCTCCTCGAAGCGACGCGCGCGACACTGACTCAGAGTCAGCGAAATCCGATTGTGGCGCGACTCATTCTCAGGGTGTTCGCGAACCGCGTGCTTCTGGGCATTGCGATGTTTGCGTCGCGCCTTCTTGCCGCCACGCCTGTGCCGACGCTCCTTGCCCGAGTCAGTGGACGAAGCGGCTTCGCGATGGCAATGCTTTCCTCCGCCGGCAGCCCGCTCGAGCGCGACCCGTACAAACCGCGCGCCAGTGGCGAGCGTGGAAAGGCGGCGGTTCTGCTCGGGTGCGTCATGGAAGGATTGTTCACGGACACGAATCGCGCGACCGAGCGTGTGCTGCGCGTGAATGGGTACGAGATCGTCGAGTCGAAAGGGCAGCGATGCTGCGGCGCGCTGCACGCGCACGCCGGCGATATCGACGCTGCCCGGCTGCTCGCGAAGCGCAACGTCGAAGCATTCGAGCGCTCAGGCGCCGACGTCATCGCCGTGAACTCTGCCGGCTGCGGGGCGATGATGAAGGATTACGGGCATCTGTTGAAGGACGACACTGCGTGGGTAGATCGAGGCGCGGCGGTCGCGTCGAAAGTGCGAGACGTGAGCGAGCTGCTGGCTGCGGCGGGCCCGCTGCCGGGTGCGCCTATGCCGCTCCGCGTCTGCTACGACGCGCCGTGCCACCTCCTCCACGGCCAGCGCGTATCGACGCCGCCGTTGGCGGTGCTCGCCGCGATCCCGCAGCTCGAGCTCGTGCCTCTGCGTGACTCGGACCAGTGCTGCGGCGCTGCCGGGATCTACAATCTGATCGAGCCCGAAACGTCGGATGCTGTTCTCGCGACAAAGCTCGCCAACATAGCCGAGACGGGTGCTCAGTTTGTTGCGACAGGCAATCCGGGGTGCCACATGCAAATCGGAGCGGGCCTTATGCGGAGTGGATCAAAAGCGCGGGCTATACATCCAGTGGACTTGCTCGACGCGTCGTACGCAATGATGAGCAGGTAAATCTCACGGTGGTGCCGGAGTCGCACTTCGCGCCGCCAATGCAGTAGCATTCCCAACTACCCCCGGTTTAATTCCAAGTATGTCCGAGGCGAGCGAATACGCCGCAATGCGCTCGGGCGCGTTGCTGATCGACCGCGGAGACCGAATCCGCATCCGCTTCGGCGGACCCCGCGCCGCCGAGCTTGTCACCGGGCTCGTCACGAGTGACGTCCTCTCGCTCTCGCCTGGCGAGGGCCAGTACGCCGGCGCGCTCACGGCGAAGGGCAAAGTCTCCGCGGATGTCCGCATTTTTGCCGACGCCGAGGGGCTGCTGACGGACACTTCGGCCCGCGCCGGCGCAAATTGGCGGGACATCGTCAAGAAATACATCAATCCCCGCGTCGCGCCTTATCGTGACGTGACCGCCGAGCTGGACGATCTTGCGGTCATCGGCCCGAAAGCGCGTCGTGTGGTCGCGGCTGCAACAGGCGCCGACGAAGACGCGCTTGCTGCACTCGGCCCGTACGGCCACCTGCACGTAATGCACGGAGATGCGCGCATCATGATCGCCCGCAATGCCGAGCTGGATGTCGAAGGTTACGAGATCTTTGCTCCGATGAGTCTCGATCTGGTGATGCGAGACCGGCTCCTTGCAGGAGGCGCAGTGCCGGGTACCGCGCGCACGTGGGATATCGCCCGCATCGAAGCGGGGCGGCCTGAGTGGGGGATCGACATGAACGACTCCACAATTCCCCAGGAAGCCAACTTCGACGAGCTGGGAGCGATCTCTTACACGAAGGGATGCTATACCGGGCAGGAGACTGTCGCTCGCGTGCATTTTCGCGGGCACGTGAATCGATTCCTGCGGCGGCTCCATTTCGTCAGTGCCTCGATTCCTCCGACCAACGCCGAGCTGGTGGACGACTCGGGAAATATTGTCGGGGATGTCCGGAGCGTCGCCATTTCACCGCGTCATGGCGGTGTGGCGCTGGCGATGGTGCGTCGTGAGGTAGCGCCGGGAACGACGCTGCACGCACGGTGGGATGGCGGCGACTGCACGATGCAGATCGCCGGACAAGAAAAAGGCGCGACTGGTTAGTCGCGCCTCTTCGCCTGCCGGAAGAAGAAGGTTACTTCTTCGTTCCCTTGGCGATGCTGTCTTTCATCGCGCTATCCCGCATCATCGAATCGCGCATCATGGCGGAATCCATCATTCTCATTCCGGTATCCATGGCGGCGGGAGCCGGGGCCATCGCAGCACCGGTGTCAACAGCGGCTTCATCCTTCTTTGCACATGCGGCAAGTGCGAGGACGGCGGCGACGAGAGCAATGCGCTTCATTGAAAAATCTCCTTGGAGGGGGCCAACGTGGTCAAACGCCGGTCCGTGCACGCAGTCGCGATGCTCGTGGTTGGCGCGGGCGAAAAGTTACCGTGTCGCATATGGCTGTCAAGACCGCAAGGAGGGTGCCTGACTACCAGACGTGCACGGTGCAGGAAGGTAACTGGACCAGGGCATTCAATGCTAGCTAGTAGCTGTTATTACCGACGGGTAGATTAAGCGCTCGTCTCGAAAAAAACTTGGGAGTCACAGGTCTTGTCATCGTCGTATCCGCAAACATTTGGAGCGCTGAAGCGGTCTCCTTATGGCCAGCCTCGCCTCGCGCTGCGTTCGATAAAGGACGAGCTTCGCGAAAATCTTCTTTCGCGCCTCGCCCGTGGGGGCCCTCTCTTCGAGGGAGTGGTCGGGTATGAGGAAACGGTCATGCCCCAGATCGTCAACGCGCTTCTCTCGCGGCACAACCTCATACTTCTCGGTCTTCGCGGGCAAGCCAAGTCCCGCATCCTTCGCGCGCTTACGACGTTTCTCGACGACGTAATTCCAATCGTCGCCGGCAGTGAGGTGAACGACAATCCTTTCGCGCCAATCTCTAAGTACGCACGAAACATTCTCGACGAATGCGGCGAAGCGACCCCGATCGACTGGGTCGGCCGCGACAGCAGATTCGTCGAGAAGCTCGCGACACCCGACGTAACAGTCGCGGACATCATCGGCGACGTCGATCCCATTCGAGCGGCGCGTGGTGGGCATGTGCTCTCCGACGAGCTCACGATCCACTACGGAATGCTTCCACGCGCGAACCGCGGAATCTTCGCGCTGAATGAGCTTCCCGACCTCGCCGGAAAAGTGCAGGTCAGCCTCTTCAACATCATGCAGGAAGGCGACGTCCAGATCAAAGGCTATCCGGTGCGCCTGCCGCTCGACGTTCTGCTCTGCTTCACGGCCAATCCCGAGGATTACACCGCGCGCGGCAAGATCATCACTCCGCTGAAGGACCGAATCGGAAGCGAGATCATGACACACTATCCGGAGACGGTCGAGCTCGGCATGGCGATCACCGAGCAGGAAGCATGGACGGAGACCCGCGGCCGTCCGGTGCGGGTTCCCGACTTCATCGCCGAAGTCGTCGAGCGGATCGCGTTCGAGGCACGGGAGGACAAGCGGATCGACAAGCGCTCGGGAGTTTCACAGCGCATGCCGATAAGCGTGATGGAGAACATCGTGTCGAACGCCGAGCGGCGCGCGCTTGTCACGGGGGAGCGCGAGATCGTTCCTCGCATCGCCGACATCTACGCGGCGCTTCCGGCAATCACGGGGAAAATCGAGCTCGAGTACGAAGGCGAGCTCGTTGGCGGACACAACATTGCTCGTGAGCTGATACGCCGCGCGTCGGACGCGACGTTTCAGGATCGCGCCGGCGGGTTGAACACGGATGACATCATCATGTGGTTCGACGCAGGCGGCGCGCTCCAGGTCGCTGACGATGTCGAAGCCGCAGCCGTAGTTCGCGGGTTCAATACCGTGCCGGGTTTGATCGATGCTGTCGAGCTGACCGGGCTAGCCGACGACAAGGACACACCTGTCCTGGCTGCCGCGTGTGAGCTGTTGCTTGAATCTCTCGTTGCGCGAAAGAAGATCTCACGCACTGACGCCGGCCTGTACGGGCGCTCGCATGAGGAGAAGCGACGCAGACCGTACCAGGACTAAGTGTCGATAATCACGGTCTCGCGGCTCTACGGCTCGGGGGGCTCCGAGGTCGCAGGGCTGGTCGCAACCCAGCTCGGCTGGTCGCTGCTCGACAACACCGTCGTCGATATGGTCGCGGCGCGCCTCGGAATCACGCCAGCGCAGGTGGCCGCCCGTGAAGAGCGTGTCCCGTCTCTCGTCGAGCGTATATCCGACGCACTGACACTCGGCTCGCAGGAATGGATAACGCCGATGACCGCGGCCCGCCGCGCGCCGACAGACGAGCAGCTGATAGAAGTGACCCGCCACGTTCTCGACGAGGCAATTCTGGCAGGCCCGCTTGTCGTCGTCGGGCGCGGTGCGCAGTCGATGCTCGCCGAAAGATCGGATACAATTCACGTCTTCTGTTACGCGCCGCGCGCCGCGCTGATCTCACGCGTGATGGAGCGCGAGCGCCTCAGCTCCGCGGAAGCGTCGAAGCTCGTCGACGATACTAATGCGCAGCGTGAGGGATGGGTCCGCCGGCATTTCCGGCGCGCGTGGAGAGCGCACGAGAACTATGATCTCTCCCTCAACACCGCATGGCTCGGCATTCCACGCTCAGCCGACCTCATAGCGTTCGCGGCCCGGACGCGCTTCGGGCTCTAGCCACTTTTTTCTCTGGCGCGTCAACACGAGTGATGACGCGCCAGGGATGATGTCAATCTTTCGGATTAGCAGCCCAGACAGTCGCCTCGGTCACCATCCCCCTATCATCGAGCTCGAGCATGCTCACGATGGCATGGGCGATGTCGGAGGATTGAAGCTTGCTCGAGTTCGCTGCGCGAGCCGCCCGGCCCGAGCTGACGAAGAAGTTGGTCTGCACTTCGCTCGGGTTCACCTGCATCACGCGGATGTTGTTCTTCCTGAGCTCCGCTCTCCAGCATTCGGTCATTCCCGAGAGAGCGAACTTGGTGGAAACGTAGGCGCTTCCGCCTGGGCCGCCGCGCTGGCCGGAGGTCGACGCGATGTTCACGATGTTGCCTGTATTCTTTGCGACGAAATGACGGGCCGACTCGCGCGCGACGAGCATCGCTCCCAGGACGTTCGTCTCCCATACGCGCCTGAAATCGTCGACGGTCGTCTCGATGAGTGGAGCCCACCGCCCCCATCCCGCGTTGTTGACCAGGACATTGTAGCCTCCAAGCTCGGCGATGACGCGGCCGACCATCCTCTTCACTTCCTCTTCCCGCGAAACGTCGCAGACGATTCCGAGCGCGCCGAGCTCGGACGCAGCTTCATCGAGGGCGTCGGCGCGGCGGCCGCAGATCGCGACCTCCGCGCCGCGGTCGCGCAGCAGCTGTGCCGTCGCGTATCCGATACCTGAGCTTCCGCCGGTTACAAGCGCCTTTGCTGTTTTCAGATCCATCGTTTCCGCTCCTTACTGAGTCAGACACTCGCGCACTTTCTGCACGAATGTCGTCACATCGTCCGTAGTCGTATCGAATGAAGCCACCAGCCGCACTTCAGCGGTGGCTTCATTCCACACCTGGAACCAGAGCTCCTCCTGCAGTCGGGCAACATGTTCGCGCGGAAAAACCGCAAATACCTCGTTTGCTTCGACTTTCTGCGTCAAGGTAATACCGGGAATGCGCGCCAGCTGCTCGCCGAGCAGCGCAGCCATCCGATTGGCGTGTGTCGCGCTTCGCAGCCACAGATCATCCGTGAACAGCGCGTCGAACTGCGCCGCAATGAACCGCATCTTCGATGCAAGCTGCATTGATTGCATTCGGCGGTATTCGAAATCCTTTGCGAGCTTCTTGTCGAAGTAGACCACAGCCTCGGCCGCGAGCGCTCCATTCTTGGTTCCGCCGAACGTGAGCACGTCTACTCCCAGTGTGCGCCCCATTTCGTTCAGTGGTCGTCCCAGCGAAGCCGCCGCATTTGCCAGCCGGGCGCCATCCATGTGCAGTCGCATATCGTGATCGTGGGCGAAATTGGCGATCACGCGCACTTCGTCGGGTGAATAGACCGTCCCGTATTCAGTTGCCTGCGAGATCGACACCGCACTCGGCTGCACGTGATGCTCATTGCCCAGATGATGCAGATGCTCGCCAATTCTCTCGGGCGTGATCTTGCCATTCGGCGCTGGAACCGGCAGCAGCTTGCATCCGATGTGCTTTTCGGCCGCGCCGCACTCCGATGTATGGATGTGAGCGGTGCTGGCGCAGATCACCGCGTTATGCGGACGGGCCAGGCTTTCGAGTCCAATGACGTTGGCACCCGTCCCGGTGAAGACAAGAAACACCTCATCGGCTCCGAGCGCGTCGCGGAGCTTCTCGACTACCGATTTGGTGTAAGCATCCTCACCGTAGGATGCGGCGTGTGCGACGTTGGCTGCCGAGATCGCCGCGATGATTTCCGGGTGAACACCGGCCCAATTGTCGGATGCGAGCGCTCGACGCGGCTTGGCAGTGGCCATCGCGAACTTTACGCAGGCACGGCATCGCGGGCAAGAAATGCAGTGTGGCTATCCGCGAGACGAAGACTTTCGTGTATAGCACCGCTTTGGCTTCCACCGCGGCAGCCGACCGGCCGAGTTTCAGCGCGATCACGTGGAGTGACGTGTTCCGTTTGGCAAGGTCTTCGAGCAACCTCACCTCGTCAGAGGTCCAGGGTGTACGGCTTTTCAAGAGTTCACTGGCAGAAACTCCGCTGGGGGACGCGATAACCAGATCGCATCCCCCAGTCTATGGAGTCGCCGAAAAGAAAGAATGCCGGTTTTGTATCAGAACATGCCGTTTTTATACATGCGCGATGGTTAACCCTTACCGCAGCTTTGCGCGCTCCAGATAAAACACTGTCTTGTCTCGCGCAGCGAGGTAAACCGTCCCATCTGAACCGAATCCGACGATCGTTCGATTCTCGGGAATCTGAACGCGATCGACGAGCTCTCCCTTCTGATTGAGAACGTCGTAGACCGGCCCGCCAGGAATTGCTTTTGTCGGGATCGTCCTGATCCACAGGTTCCCTTGCGTATCGGCACGCACGGATCCCGCAAAGAACGGCGGCTTGTAATCCGGCAGCTCGCTCGCCGGAACGAAGTTCATGTGTATGCCTGGACCGCCGCCGGGGCCGCCTATTCTGATATTCGCACCCCCGCCCGGCGCGGCGGCGCCGCCGGGCCCGCCCGGACCACCTGGCCCACCCGGCCCGCCCGGCCCGCCCGGCCCGCCGCCTGGGCCACCAACGATTACCATCTGCGGACCGGCACCCATCATCGCACCAGCCATCGCTCCCAATCCACCCATCGTGGCATTCGGGCCAAGCCGTTCTCTCGCCGCCTTGAGGGAATCGAGAAACGCAACCTTGTCCTCATCGGTGAGGCGCTGCCAGTCGAACGGGACTTTCACCGCGGATGCGCGGGTGCCGTCGGCTCGCACAAAATCAACGTGATAGTCACGGCCCCGCACCAAGGCAACCGTGCCATCGGACAGAACTGCCCAGTCATCTACGACCGGCAGCGGGTTGATCTGCGAGGTCGCAGTCACTCGGCCGTTGTCGTCACGCGTGACATCGAGCTTCACCTTCGGAATCTTGATGAAGCCGAGCGTATCCATTTTCCGGGATGTGAGATCCATCCGCACGATCGCCGTGGAGTCGGGAATCTCGGGCATCGTGAACGCACCCCCGGGAGCGATGTTCGGTCGGCGGAGATTCGGGGGAGCGCGATAGATCAGCCGTCCTGCTGCGTCGAACGCCGCGCCACCCGCGCCCATGTTGGCAAGCATCATCGCGTCCTGAGAACGCGGGACAGACATCACGCGCGCGACCTTCCCGTTCGGATCGATCACGAGCATCGAGAGCGACATGGGATCGGCGAAAATCGTGGAGTCGCCACGGTACGTGATGAGTCCACCGATGCGCCCGCTGAAAGCGTTCGCCGTCGCGCTGGTAGAGTCGGCAACGACCGTGAATGTTTTGAGCGCAGGATCGAAGAGCAAAACGCGACGGTTGTTGTTGTCGTTCACGAACACGCGGCCGTCGGGCAACGGGCGAAGTCCCGCCACGACGGAAAGCGCTTCGGTGGATTTGGCGGTCACCGCTCCAAGCTGACGAATGGCCGGCCGCTGCTGAGCACTCGCAGCAGCAGCGAATGCCGTGACAAGAATCAACGATGTGAATGTGGTCCTTGATATCATTTTCGACTCGGTGGTGGATGATTGTGCGTTGGAACGTCCTTTAGTGGCGGATTACCGTGATGTTACCGCCGGCGGCGGCGCCGGCAGCACCGGCGACGAAAACGTCGCCGCCCGCGAACACTGGACCGCCTGCACCAAACCCTGAGCTGCCCGTAAACGTCGCCGTGCCGGAGCGTATCGACGCGAGATACCTCGGCTCGAGATAACTCGCGATCAGCGGCGGAAGCTTACGCCTCTGCTCCGCCGTCAGCAGGTCTTTGACGGTCGGGCCAATTTTCATGAGAAGGTCTACACTTGCCTTCCGCGCCTGCATGTAACGCTCGTAGGCGACGCTCTGGTCGTAATGCTTCGGGAGCTCCGCGAAGTATTTCGCGACGGGAGTCCAGATCGCATCCGTCTGAATCGTGTACGCGCGATTCAGCCCCGCGATACTGTCCGCCTGCACACTGGTGAGCTTGAGACTGTCCTGCTGTCGCAGAATCGCGCTCATCGGATTTGGAATGCTGCCCGTTCCGTAAATGGCCTTGAGCAGCTGCTCCGGAACCTTGTTGCCTTCGGTTGTTCGCCCGCGGTTGAGCTGCTGCGTGAGAAGCTGCCGCTCGCGTGTCGGGCCTACGTCGAACCGCAGCATTGCAGTGAGCGTGACCGGCGAGCGGAAGCCGCCAAGCGCCTGGTTAGTCGCCCCGAATCTCTGATTGACTTCGTAACGGTAGCGCTGCGTCGCCTGATCGAATCCCCTTACATATAGTAGTGATTGATCGGGGAATGCAGGCTGACCCCAGCCGCGCAGATTGTTGGACCCATGAACCAGCAAGTCGGCGGCGCCGAGTGGATTCGTGAGCTGCAGTGAAAGCGTTGCCCGCTGCGGCATCCGCACCTTCACGGGATTGAAGGAAATCGACATCGAGGCATTCGAGATCCACGGACCCTGACAGCTGTTCCGCGTTGCGAGCAGTCCGACCTGGCGGCTGAGGCAGTCGCGGGCGACGTCCGATCCGTTTTCGAGCAAGGATGTCATTGCCGCCGCAAGCGCAGGATCGGTTGTCTTCGCCCGGTCGAAGACGAATGCACGATCGTTCTGGAAGCCGTCGCCGTTTACGTCGCCGGCGATCATCGGCGAGAATGGCGTTCCGGAGCGGAACGAGCCGAACCAGTTCACACGAACGAAATCGAAGAAATTGTATCCGAGGTTGTAAACGAGCTGATGCCGCGAATCCATCGAAGCCCTTCCCCACTCGGTCGCCAGCGGATTTCCGGTGGTGCTGCTGAACCCGCGGAATTGCTCGCGCACGTTGGAGTACACGTACGACAGCCCCCACGTGAGGCTCGAGCTGAACGTGGCCGGGGCAAGACGGAATGTCAGCTGCCTGCTGCGCGACTCGAGATCCGATCGAAGCTCAGTGACGCGCGAATATTTCGGCGTCACGCGCGCATCCAGTGATGCGTTCGCGCCAGTTGCCGGGACAATGCTCGTCGGGCGAACGAACACCGGCCGTCCGGCTTCGTCGGCCAGCGTGAACCGGCTGATGGGGTTGAAGTTGAGATCGAAATTCCCCGGCTGGTTCAGATTGAGCGAGAACGTCCCGTCCACTGTCGCCGAGAATCGATTGCCAAGGATAGGTCCGTTCCACTGCAGGTTCGAGCGAACACTCCTCGGCGCCGAATAGTTGTCGGCAAAGAGCGTCACATTCGGAGCGGCATTGGAAAACACCGAGCCTGTCGTCCCGTCGGCGCACCGTGTTGGAATGGTCGACGGGTCAGCGGCGTAGGCATCCCATTCCGGAGTCGGCGCAGCGAGCCCGACGCACGTCAGCTGCTGGATCGCGCCGGGCAGGCCGGTGTTGTCGATCGCTGCGCCTACGATGCCGGTTGATGGCGTGTTCTGGAATACGCCAATTCCTCCGCGGACCACTGCGCGCGGACCACGCGCCGCTCCCTCGAAGCCTGCAATCTGAGCGGCTGTGCCATACGTCCAGGAGAAGCCGAGGCGTGGGCTCAGATACACACGGTTTGGAACGCGATCGTTCGAGACACCGAACAAGCTCTCGATTTCCGGATTCGCGGCGGGCTCGGTCAGAAAATGGTTTCCATCCAGGCGAAGACCGTACTGAAACTGAAGATTCGGTGTGCGGCGATACGAATCTCCAAGTGATAAGCCGCCCACCAGCTGGCTGACGTCCCGCACGCGCGGACTGAGCTGGCGTGAGTAAGACGCGGGACGTCCCGCTTCGAGGTCGGCCAGCGAATTGAAGGAGAACGTTCCGAGCAGATTCGTCGACTGCTCCTGTGCGGTCGCGTCGCGCCTTAGCTCGGACGTGAGCTTGATGCGGTGCTTGTTGTTGACGCTCACCCACGACAACTGGTTGAGAAAATTCGTCGTATTGGTGGTTTGTGTGCTGTTGAGCGACTGGCTCCCGCCGAACAGGAGATTCTGTACGCCGCTCGCACCATCGGCGAAAACGGAATTCACGCGAACCTGCCCGCCCGGCATCAGCAGGAATGGAGCTGCCTCCGACCGTGACGCGCTGAAGCCCAATGAGGTCTCGCTCAGAATAGCGTTGCGCACGTACGCGTTGTGCCTCGCCTGAATTCCCCCTCGCAGGCTCGTGCGATCGCCGCTGTGAGACGGCAGCTCCGTCGCCAACCCCGTTGCGGGACTCTGCTGGCTCCAGTTCCCATTGAAGGTGATGTTCAGCGCCTGGCCGGTTGTGGATGACGGTGGCGCAAAGTCGAGGCTGCCGAACACGGAGCCCTGGTCGCTCATGCGACTGCTCCCTGTCCCGCCGCTGAGCGGAATTCCCGCGGTCTGCAGGAGCGACAAGAGACGCGTCACCGAATCTGCGGCGACGCCGGCCGCCTGCAGTCCGCGCGCGTCAGTGGTAATGAGCGTCTGCAGATCGTTCGCCCGCCGGCCAAGCTGATAGGAGAGGTTGTAGAACGCCTTGTCGAATTTGATCGGTCCGGAAACGGTGCCGCCGAGTGACAAGTTCGAGTATTCCTGGCCCAGCGACTGAGCGGCACGATCGCTCCACTGGAGCTGAGGCGCGTCGACGTTGAGGCTCATTCCGCGCGTGATGAAGTTCGAGCCAGGCCGCGTGCGGAGCGTGAACTGCGCACCGCTGAATCCGCCGCGTGACACATCATAAGGTGACGTGCTGAGTGAGCTCCCAACCGCTGCGTCACGCGGCAGGCTCGAGCCGCCGAACTGCATACCATTCAGCGTGGTGTTGTTCTGATCGGCGCCCAGGCCCAGCACCGAGTAGCCGTCAGCTGCTCCATCCTGGCCGGGCACCGATTGAACCCCGGGAAGAGAAGCAGCCATCGCTGCAAGATCGCCGAGAAGATTTGCGGGGACTGCGGGATTGTTGAGGGACTGCTCGGTGCCGCTGACGTCCGGAGTCACGGCATTCCGCGGGACTTTTTCCCGCTGAGCCATCACCTGAACCGGGTCGAGGACGGTGCCGATGCGAGTCATCCGCGCATCGGCGATGAGCACGTCCTCGTCCGCCGAACGCTTGACCTCGAACCGTTTGGCGGCGAACCCGAGTGAGGCGAACGACACCATGTAGTCGCCGTCGCCGCCGGGAAACGTCACAGTGAAGCGCCCGTTGCTGTCGGTACGCGCCGTGCGGCTCACGTTTCCGGAGATCGAGGTCACCGTTACGGTCACTCCCTCGAGCCCGGCACTGTCGGGTCCGGTAACGCGACCGCGAACGATATCGGTCTGCTGCGCGAGCGTGCTGCGAGGCACCGCTGCCGCAGCGGCGATCAATGCTATGTAAAGGAAAAGACGCTGCCAGGTCATTGATTGTTCTTGAGGTTCAGAGTGTTGGACCCGCGGCCGCCGTCAAAGGGTTTACATACGATGTGTCGAATGGCAAAACAAAATCACATGCTGATAGCTGGAGCCCTCGAGCTACCGGCGTGTGCTTTGATTCTCTCGCGCGGTCTCTGCGCTTACAGTCCGCGAATGCCGGGCAGACAAGCTCGCGCTCCGCCCTCGAGCCCGCGGCCGAAGTTATCCATACGCTGCTCACGCGTCCCATGCGCCATGCGCCGAGCACGAGCGAGGATATAACGATCCGCCTGTCGATCGCCCGTCAGCTGCGGCGTCGGATCGCCCGCGGCTGCCATCGCGTAAAACGCTTCGTCGATGTCGCCTTCCTCGAGCGATCCATCACGTCCGGCCTGCTGGGTGAACGCTCCCGCAAGACAATCGGCCGTCGCTTCATTGGCGTACGTCGTTCGTGCAACGTGGCCAAGCTGTATCGCTACAGCATGCCCCATCTCATGAGCGATGATGCCGACCGCAGCCATGTCGCCATCGGTTCCAAGCTCCCGCGATGCAAGCTTGGCTTGTGACACGATGAACACCTCGTCGAAGTAGATCGTGTTGTCGCGCGGACAGTAAATGGCATTGTTCCCGCGCATTGTTCCGCATCCGGTTCGAACGCCACGGAAAAACGGGACGATGTCCGGCGCGTAGAAGCGCTGGCCCAGCCTTCTGAACCCGTCGCTCCACATCGAGACGAGTGCCGAATGCGCCATCCTGACTTTCTGATTCGAAAGGGCGACGTCGCGCGCAGTGATGTCGAGGGCGGCCGTTGTCTCGACGGCGCTGTACGCTCCCGCGACGGGTGAGGGCTGCGGGACCGCTGAAGTCAGCGTGATCCCAATGACCGCGACCAGGGCTGCCCTCAGGCTGCGCGGCGGGAAGAACCGATTCATGGTAAACCCCCTTCGATGCTATTTAGTACCCATGTTGTGCTGCGGTGTTGCGGCCACAGTTGCGCCGGACTCAACGAGAATTTCCCTGAGCAGCGAGCGATGGCACCGCGCTTCGTCCTCGCAGTAGCAGCCAACCGAGAAATCGGACTTCGACGAAAAGGCAGCGAGCAGAGCGATCAGCCGGCGGGCCTCCGGCCTCTTCATCTCCTGCCGGTAGCTCTTAGCGTACCTCGCCCAGCGCTTCTTGGTAAACGGCTCGGACAAGGCCCACGAGACAAGTGGCGCGCTCGGAGCAAGATCGGGAAGCCAGAGGTCGAAATAGTCCTCTCTCGCGTAGCTCTCCTTGCGGACTCCGCGCGGTGGTCGCCGCACCGTGCCAAGCCGAAGTCCTTCGTTGCGGAGCCGCGGGCTTCCCAGTCGAATCACACGTATGGCCATGACCACGTCGCTGATTCATGAACCGGGCCGCGCTACACGCCGTGCCGGCGTATTAGTGCTTCGTTTTCGCCCTGAGCTTCTTCGGGGCAATCAGCAGATATGCATCCTGGAGAATATCCGCGATCGTTTTCCAGCTCGGCCGCTTGTCGAGATAGACGCCGACCCAGCCGCTCGGGCCGACGTAGGGTGGCACGAAATAGCGCGCCGGTTGCCACCGAACAAGCAGATCCTGGTTGACGGGCGTCGATTTCACCCAGACGCTTGGCCTGCCGGCTCCGTGATGGGTACCGGAGCTCGCATACATCGCGAAGAGCTTGTTCTTCACGCGAAACGTCGGCTCACCCCACGCTTCGACCTCGTGTGCTTCCGGAAAGCCGAGGCAGATGGAGCGCAGCTGGTCGAGCGGAGATTGTGGGGCTTCCTTCAGCTTTTTCCGGGGCATCCGAGGGAAAAATAACCGAGCGAGTCTCGGATCTGTGCCTTACTAGGTTGCCTCTGCAGCAGAAGCAACGGCGTCCAGACTGGCGATGAGCGCCTCCTGTGCGCCCGGCCCCTTTCCTCGCCGCGGCACGTACTCTCCACTCGAGGTGAGATCCCATCCGGTGGGGTCGTTCAAGTACAGATCGAGTATGCGATCGAGCTGCTGCTGATGCTCGCGTTGCACGACCGGCACCAGCAGCTCCACGCGACGGCGAAGATTTCGGGGGCGCAGGTCCGCTGATCCGATGAATACCTCGGGAACGCCGTCGTTCTCGAACCGGTAAATGCGCGAGTGCTCGAGCAGCCGCCCGACTATTGACACGACACGAATACGCTCGGACCGGCCAGGAACGCCCGGCCGAAGTGTGCAGATGCCGCGCACGATCAGATCGACCGTCACGCCGTCAGACGACGCGTAGAGCAGGGCGCGCACAACTTCAGCGTCGGAAAGTCCGTTGACCTTTGCCGTTATTCGTGCCGGTCGCCCAGCGCGTGCGTGGGCGGCTTCGCGCTCGATCATCGTCAGTATCGCGTCGCGCATCTGATGTGGCGCCACCAGCGCACCACGTGAAAGTCCGGTTGGCGGAAGCGATCCGCCCGTCAGCGCGTTGAACAGGTCAGCCGCATCCGCGGTGATTTCCTCGCGCGCCGAGAAGAGGCTCAGATCGGTGTACTCACGTCCCGACTTGCTGTTGTAGTTGCCCGTACCGACGTGCACGTAGCTCCGCATTCTCCCGTTTTCGCGCTTGATGACGAGCGCCACCTTCGCGTGGTTCTTGATTCCCACCAGTCCCGATACTACGTGACCACCCGCGCGCTCGAGCTTACGCGCCCAGGCGACGTTGTGCTCCTCGTCGAAGCGTGCCTTCAGCTCGACAAACGCAACGACCTTCTTGCCGTTCCGCGCCGCATCGAGAAGCGCATCCACGATCGCCGACGAATCACCTACTCTGTAAAGCGTGATCTTGATGGCGGTCACGTCGGGGTCGGCCGCCGCCTCGCGCAGATATCTCACGACAGTCGAAGCAAACGAGTCGAACGGATGGTGGAAGATCAGGTCGCCGTCCCGCACTGCATCCAGTATCGATTCGCCTTCTCCAAAATGCTGGGCCGCCTGGAACGGCTCGTAGGATAGCGACGGGTCCGTCGGCACCGGGAGCCGCGTCAGACTGCGCAGGTCGAGGAGTCCGGATGCCTCGTTGACGTCGGCAGGCTCGAGCTCGGCTTCCTCGTCCGGCGTCTCGCGCTTGAGGTTTCCGAGGAGCAGGCTGCGGACGAAATCGGGCATCTCCCGCTCGACTTCCACGCGCACCGCGGGGTTGTAGTGCCGCCGCTCGGCCGCATCGGCGACGGCCTCGATGAGATCGTCCGCCGCTGCCTCATCGAGATCGAGATCACCCCCGCGTGTCACTCGAAAACCGTAAACCCCCTCGATCTGCCGGTCAGGATAGAGGAGGTCGATGTTCGAGCGAATTACCTCTTCTATCGTGATCACGTGCCCGGACTTTCCCGGAGCCTGGAGGAATCGCGGAACGTCCGGGGGCAGCTCCAGCTCCGCAAGATGAATTCGCCCCGTAGCTGGATCGCGCATGACTACGGCCAGCGCCAGCGTGAGATGCGGAAGGTGTGGAAGCGGATGACCGGGACTCAGGGTCACGGCCATCGGCGTGAGCGAGGGGTAAATCTGCTCGCGGCATTCGGCTCTTAGCGCTGAGCGCTGCCCGGCGTCGAGGTCGTCCCACCGCACGATGCGAACACCGAGTCTGGCGAGTTCGGCGAGACACTCGTCGAGACACCGGGTCTGGCGTTCCGTGATCGACGCAACGTGCTCGGCAATCAGCCGCACCTGCTCGCCGCGCGTGAGGCCATCGTCGCACTGCTCCTCGTACTGCTCGCGCGCGGCGCGTCTCAACCCCGCCATGCGGACCATGAAGAACTCGTCGAGATTCGCGCTGACGATCGACAGGAACTTGAGCCGCTCTTTCAGAGGTGTCTGTCTGTTCTCGGCAAGCGTGAGAACGCGACTCTGAAAAGCGAGCAGACTGAGCTCCGGATTCAGGAATTCCGGAATCTCCTTGGGAGTACCGCTCGGCGCGGGCGCCACGACGGCCGATCGTTCCGACGTGTTCTCCTTGTCCCCGCCACCTTTCCACTTGAGCAGAAGCTCGGCGCGATCGCGCGGGCCTCCCGGAATCGGACGCAGGTGATGCTCCCGCTCGAATGCGCTGGCGAGGCGGTCCATGCCCTCGGTTTTTCCGTGCCGGCGATGGATGCAGAATTGTCGAAAGCTGGCTGACATTCGGCCGCGACGGACGACGATATAGTCGTAGTGCAGCTTCATCCTCGGCTGGCGAAGCCAGCTGAAATCAGCGTTTCGTGTGAGCCGCTCGGTCTCGAGCTCGATCCGGACGATCAAAGAAGCCGGATCGATGAGCGCGCGCAGGCGACGGCCGGCAGTAGTGTTCTCGGCAATCGCCGCCGCGACTTCAGAGGCGTCGACACGAGAATCCACGCGGCCGTCCTCACCGTAGCCGGCTGATCCGATGCGCAGTGACAGCACGCGCGTGTCGTCCGCGCACAGTCGAAGCCGGCAGACGATGTTACGCTTGCGGAGCGTGTCCTCGACCGTGTCGAGGTACAGGTCGCGATGCTGTGACGCGGCCGGTGCGGTAGAGTCTACTCCCAGCGGAAGTGGTGAAGTCGCCAGCTCCTGCAAGTGCTGCTTCGAGCGCAGCTCGTACCTGAAGGAGTGTGGCGGCCGCTTGATCAGCTCACGGATCGATCTCAGCGTCTCCCCAGGCACTCATCAACGAGATTCCGCTCCACGCCGCGTGGATCCTTGATTGTCTTGTAGAAATCGTCGAAATATTGAAGCGTTTCCTTCACTGTGTTCGGCTTCATCATCTGCCCGATCTCGTCTGTGTACAGCGCGTAGATCGCATCTTTTTTTCCCTTGAAGAGCGCGACGACCTCGTGAACCTTTTCCGCCGGGCCGCAATAGCCCCTGTAAAGGCGGTCCCGGACGCGATTGATGGTGAGGCTCGGGTCGGTCGTTGCATAGCGGGCGTTGATTGCCCCTGAAAAGTCGTAGTCCCACGGGATCGGTATCACCGTGCCGTCCGTCTGTGAGAGCAGCTCCATGTTGTGGAGGCCGGCGATGGACCAGTCGGTGTTTCCAATGAAGTACTGGAACACACCGGCAAACGCATTGTGGAACGGATCCAGATCGTCGCCGGTCGCCCCCTTTAGCTTCACCTCCATTCCGCCGAGCCGCTGTGCCATCGCCAGGGGCTCCTCGAGCATGATCGCGGACCGCTTCGCGAACACCTTGCCGTTTACGCTGTCCACATAGGTGATGTTCATCAGCCGCGCCTTGTGGCTCACCGGTGTCAGCAGGTTCTGAACGCGGTAGAGCTGGAGCTCCTGAAGGATGTACTGCTCGTACGCGTCGTCGTCGCGGCAGACGCTGGTGAGCTTCGGCAGGTCGAGGCCCCAGAACGGCGTTCCCACGGAGGTCGCACGGGCGAAGTTCATTCTCATGGGTGGAATCTCGCAATTCTTCAGTCGCCAGATTCCGCGCGTCCTGAGCTCGACAGGTATGATGTACTCTTTCCCCGCGGGGTCGACGTATTTGACCGTACCGGCGCGCCAGGGCTTTTTTTCGCCCTTGTCCTTGCGGATGCGGGCAAGGTTCGTCGTCAGAGTAATGGTGATGGGCTGCTCGGACTTGAAGAACTCGCCCGGATCGCGGGGCGCCCGCTGAGATCTGGCTACCTTCTTCTTTTTCTCGTTCTGAGCCGAGACTTCGACCATCGGTACGGCCGTTCCGGCAAGCGCAAGAACGGCCATGAACGTAGAGAATGAGCGCATGTGCATTGTGATTAGCCTCGTGAGACTGGTCTTAGTCAAGCCTTGCTTCGACAAGATTCGCCCCGATGGCGGTCTGTGCCAGCGAGAGTAGTTCTTCCGGATCCGACTTCTTTTTGAGCTCTACAAAATAATCAATCTTTTCGATTCCCCCAGCGTCGATTGACACCTCGCTGGCATGCCATTTCTTGGCGTGCTCATCGATCAGGGGCTCGAAGGTATCACGGACCTGGTCTACGTCTCGGGCTCGAATGCGCAGGCGTACCTCTTTATTCTCGTCGTCCTTGCCGTCAGCGCGGGCGCGCTTCCACGCTCGCTCCGCCACACCCTCGAGCTGCTCCTTGGACATGTTCTTGAAGACTTCGTTGTCGATCTGAGCGACGAATGTCCCTGTCTGCGCGAGCTCTTTCGCGCGTTCGAGCCGTCGTGCGGCAATCCCGCCCTCCAGCTCCACCGGCGAATGCCCGAAGTCCGCGTACCAGAGGAAAAGGATCGTCAGGTTGAAGATTATCGAGATCGCCGTCGCTACCTGGATGTCCACCGCGGCGGCGAGCCCGACGCCCGTCGCAAGAAACACATACACGGCGTCCTTGCTATCGTCGAGAGTATTACGGAATCGCACCGCCGCAACGATGCCAGCGAGGCTGAACGCGAGAGCAAGACTGTCTTTGACGAGAACGACAATTCCCGCAACGACAAGCGGCAGGATTATCAGCAGCTGGACAACCGACTGCTGATAACCGCGCTTGGCGCGGGTGAGCTGGTAGACCCACGCGACCGGAAGCATGAGCAGAATTGCCGCAAGCATGGCGACCGATACCAACGCGGCCGTCGCCCCCTGAGGGGGGATGGCGACAGACTTGGCCTCCGCCGCCGTCCCGGAAGCGCCGCTAAAAATCGACGGCAGCACAACGCCACTGAGTCCCGGAGAATGCGGGAGCTCGCGGAGTGCCAATGATCCGAGAATGATCAGCGCCGCGTAATAGAGCGCGACTTTGACAACGACCTTTGTAGCCGGGTTGTCGAGGAAACCCGGTTTGCGAACTGCCATCTGTGGAGGACTCCAAAAAGGCTGCGCTAATATTGTGGCCCGCACTCATTCCCGCCATAGGTTGCCGAGGGTGCGCACGACGGTCAAATTGCGCCCCATGCCGCCAATCATGAGACTCCTAGCTTGCCTGCTTTGCGCTGCCGGATGTGCGCAGGCCCAGCCCGCGTCCGCTCCCGCCGCCCCTCCCGCACCAGCGGGCCAGCCGACGCTCGTCGTCCTGATCACCATCGACGGATTCCGAGCGGATTATCTTGACCGCTTCGGGCCGCAGCTTCAAGGCGGACTGGGACGTCTAAAAAACGGTGGCGCCTGGTTCACGAACGGCCATCAGGATCATGGCATCACGGAGACCGCGCCGGGACATGCCAGTCTTCTTTCAGGCCGTTTCCCGCGGTCCACTGGAATTGTCGCCAACGTCGTTGGCGTAATCGACGAGGCCGCGCCTCTACTCGGCTTTTCCGGCGTCACCGGCGCGTCACCCCGTCGCTTCCAGGGAACGGCGCTCCTCGACTGGATGCGAGCGAAAGACCCGCGCTCACGTGCGCTCTCGGTTTCCATGAAGGATCGCGGTGCGATCCTGCCCCTCGGGACGGCGAAGCAACACGTCTACTGGTATCCAGGTGACGGCGACTTCACGACCAGCAAGTATTACATGGACTCGCTTCCGGACTGGGTCGAGCAGTTCAACGCGCGGCGGCTGCCACAGAGGTACGCCGGGAAAGCCTGGACGCCTCTACTGCCTGCCAATGCCTATCCGGAACCCGACAGCGTGCCGGTAGAGGGCGGCGGAACGGACTTCGTATTCCCTCACATGATTCCGGCAGATTCGGCCCAGGCAGCAAGCGTCATAAGGATAACGCCGTTCATCGACGAGGTGACCGTCGCCTTCGCACTGGAGGGCGTGCGCGCACTTCGCCTCGGGGAAGGGCCGCAGACTGACCTCCTCGCGGTTTCGCTGTCCGGCACGGACCTCGTGAATCACCGGCTCGGACCGAACTCGAGGGAATCCCACGATCAGGTGCTGCGTGTCGACCGCCAGATCGGAGTGTTACTCGATTCTCTGTTCAAGCTGCGTGATCCATCCAGGGTGATCGTCGCTCTCTCGGCTGATCACGGATTCCAGCCGATTCCCGAGCTCGCACCGGCGAATGTCGTTCCACGCCCGGAGCGCGTGACGCTTCGGACTGTACTGGCAACCGTCCGCGCTCAGCTCGCGGCGATGAAGGTCGATACGGCGGCTGTTCAGCTCGATCTGCAGCTCCTGATCCTCGACCGCGAGGCGTTCCGCAAGGCGAATGTCAACGCCGATTCCATCGTGACGTTGTTTCGCAACGAGGCGTTGAAAATACCGGGAGTTGCCCGCGTCGACCGCCTGCGCGATTTGCTCAGAGGCGATACTGTCGGCGACCCCATCACGCGGCGATGGAGCCATCAGATTCCCCCGAAATACCCCGTCGAGCTCGTTATAACGCTCACCCCGGGAAGCATCTGGGCCGGCATTGTGGCCACGCACGGCTCGCCGCACGACGACGACAGCAACGTCCCGATTGTGTTCTACGGGCCGGGGTTTGCTCCGGGGCGATACACCGACTTCGTGCGGACGGTCGACATTGCGCCGACACTCGCGCGGAGGCTCGGGGTCACTCCACTCGAGAAGCTCGAAGGTGTGCCATTGACCAAGGCGCTCAAATAAGCATCAAACCTAGGTCTCTTTGGCTTCTGCGATCTCGGATCCGTGGTTTTCTCGGTCGCCGTTCTTTTCAAGAGCTGAATCGATCCGCCGGTAGCGAGCATTGAGCAGCTCGTAGATCCCGTAGGCGATGAGCCCGAAACCGATTGCGGCGAGCGGGCCGCGGCCCAGCGCGGCGAGCGAGCGCAACGAATCGGCGATTCCTCCGGCCTCGCTCGGGTCGCGAAGAGCTGCAGCGCGGGCGACCAAGACGGCAATCGCGACAAAGACAACTCCGCGCGCGCCGATTCCAAATCGGCTGACAGCGATTATCCATCGTCCGACTTCGGCAGACACCCGGCCCAGATTGAGCTGCTTGCTGAGCTTCTCGGCGAACGCGCGGTAGAGCTGATAAAGGCCGTACCCGCCGATTCCAGCAGCGACGCCCCAGACTATCGCTTCGCCTGCGGGCAGCGCGAGCAGTCTCGCCGTCCATTCCTGTATCTCCCTCCGATTCTGGTCCTCGCCGTACCAGCCAACAGCGAGGCGTATCCCGGAAATTGCGAGAGCAGCGTGAACAATCCCGCGTATCGCGAAGCTGGCTCGGAGGAGCACGGCTTTCAGCCCGCGACCGCGGCGATCCGGATCAGTTATCGCCTCGACTACTCGCCACAAGCCGTATCCCATCAAACCGACGGCGACCAGTATCAGCAGAATCCTGCCATACGGCGCGCTCAGCACCGCGATCATGGCGCCGCGAGTGTCCGTGGTGGCGCCGCCCGTACCCAAAGCCACACGGGCGGTGAGGAAACCGATAGTCGCGTACAGGAGCGCTTTGGCGGAATAGCCGGCCCGGGCAAGCGGCTCGATCCATGGGTGGGCGTCGGCCGCGACCTGGTCAGCCGCGTGGCTCAGCTTCGAGCCGATCGAGGAGGCGCTCATCGCTGAAAACGTGCTAATGCACGTTTCTCGCCACGTCAGACTTGCCCCTTTCGAGGCTAAGGCGGTGCACACTAGCGCGCTGTCGTCGCGCCCGGGTACAATAGAGATCAGGGCGTGGCTGCATGCCCCCTGGTCCAGCGACTTTCAGACGTCCGGTCGTCCCCTTTTTCGACACAGGAAACCAACTATATGAAGCGTCTTCCCAGCGCGGCGCTCGTTGTCGCCCTTACGCTGTGCGCATTCCTGCCCGCGTCGGCGCAGAAGAAAGCGACCGCTGCAAACAGCTCCGGCGACATCCTTCCGTTCAAGGCAACCGAGAAGACGCTGCCGAACGGCCTCAAGATCATAGTTGTCCCCACGGGCTTCCCGAACATCGTATCACTCCGGATTCCCGTGCAGACCGGGTCGCGGAACGAGATCGAGCCGGGCAAGTCGGGCTTCGCGCACTTCTTCGAGCACGTGATGTTCCGCGGCACGAAGACCATGACGAAGGAGCAGGCCAACGAGCTCATCACGAAGGCCGGCGCGAGGGAAAACGCGTCCACATCCGACGACTATACGAACTACTACATCACGTTCGCCAAGGAGGACCTGGAGTCGATGATTCGCCTGCAGGCGGATCGGTTCCAGAACCTTTCCTACAGCGAGGAGGATTTCAAGACCGAAGCCCGCGCCGTGCTCGGCGAGTACAACAAGAACTCCGCGAACCCGGGCAGCAAGCTCTACGAGGTGCTTCGCGACAATGCGTTCACGACGCACACCTACAAGCACACGACGATGGGCTTCCTCGAGGACATCGAGGACATGCCCAACCAGTTCGACTACTCCCGTACGTTCTTCGACCGCTGGTACCGGCCGGAGTACACGACCGTGATCGTCGCGGGCGATGTGGATCCCGCGCGGGTCATTCCGCTCGTCGAGAAGTACTGGGCGGACTGGAAACCCGGCAAGTACAAGGTCGACATCCCGAAAGAACCCGAGCCCCGGAAGGCCGTGGTCGCCCACGTTCCGTGGACGAGCGAGACGCTGCCCTGGGTGACCGTGGCGTTCCACGGCCCCGCGTTTTCCGAGAGCGACAAGGACTACGCGGCGATGGACTTGCTGATGGACCTCTACTTCGGAGAGACCTCCGACACCTACAAGAAGCTGGTCGAGCAGGA
>DASQFN010000118.1 GCA_035633115.1 Gemmatimonadaceae bacterium
TAGCCCAACTTCCGCAGTTGGCCCGCCGCTGAGCCGATTTTTGGGGGTGGCGGCGGGCTAAGTGTTTGAGCCCACAGGGTCGGGATTGCGAAATGTGCGTGTAGTGCCGACCAACCCTCTTGTTTTCAGCGCGTTAGGCGATGAAGACTGGTGGCGAGGCAGACACGATGTACCTTCGGCACACGACGCGGAAAAAGGACGGGAAGATCCACACGTATTGGCGTCTGGTGCGTTGTGTCCGTCGGGGTGGCAAAGTGGTGCAAGAGACCGTGGCGCAACTCGGCGAGCTGGACGCTGCGGGTCGGGCGAGCGCTCGGCAGCTGGCCCGGCGGATGACCGGCCGTGCGGCTGACCAGCAAGAGCTCTTCGAGGTGACCCCGGAGGCCGAGACGGTGGCGATCCGGCTGGATCAGGTGCGGCTGGAGCGCAGCCGCAGTTTCGGCGAGGTGTATCTGGGTTGGACCCTTTGGCACGGGCTCGAGCTCGATCGCGTCTTGGAGGAGCTGCTGCCGCCAGGCCGCGAGGAGGTGCCGTGGGCTACGATGGCAGCGCTGTTGGTGATTGCTCGCCTGTGCGAGCCGACGAGCGAATTGGCGATTGCCGAGCGTTGGTACCGGTCTACGGCCCTTCAGGACATCCTGGGGATTTCGGTGGACTCGGTCAACGATGATCGACTCTACCGGGCGTTGGATCGGCTGCTGCCGCACAAGGAAGCTTTGGAAGGCCATCTTCGCGCGAAGCTCGGAGAGCTGTTCGAGCTCGACTACGACCTGCTGCTCTACGATGTGACCAGCACGTACTTCGAAGGGTTGTGCCCGCACAATGATCTGGCGCAGCGCGGCCATAGCCGGGACTACCGGCCTGATTGCCAGCAGGTGTGTCTGGCGCTGGTGGTCAGCCGCGAAGGGCTCCCTTTGGGCTACGAGGTGTTTGCCGGCAACCGGGTAGATGTGACGACGGTTCAAGAGATCGTAGGCACGATGGAGACGCGGTTTGGTCTGGCCAAACGGATCTGGGTGATGGATCGCGGCATGGTCAGCCAGGCCAACGTCGCGTGGCTGCAACAGAGCGGTCGCCGCTATTTGCTGGGTGCTTGTCGCGCGGAGCTTAAACGTTGGAAAAAAGAGCTGCTCGACGAGCGGGATTGGAACGTTGTCCGCGAGGGTGTGGAGGTCAAGCTGTGTCAAGGCCCTGACGGCGAGGAGATCTTTGTGCTGTGCCGTTCACGCGAGCGGATCGAGAAGGAGAAAGCGATGCACGAACGGTTTTCGGAGCGGATCGAGACCGCGCTGAAAACCTTGCAGAACCGGCTGGGGAGATCCCGCAGCCCGATCGATCGCAGCACCGTCGATCGGCAGATCGGGCGGCTGCTCGAACGCAACCGCCGTGCGGCCCAACGCTTTCAAATCGATCTGACCGCAGATCCTGCGCTGCCCAGCGGCCTGCGCCTGTGCTGGTCAGTGCGCACTGCATGGGACGAGTGGGCGCAAGCCAGCGAAGGCTGTTACGTGCTGCGCACGAATGTCACCGACTGGACGCCGGAGCAGCTCTGGCAGGCCTATATCCAGCTGACCCAGGCGGAGGCCGCCTTCCGGATCCAAAAGTCGGATTTGGCGCTGCGGCCGATTTGGCATCAGAAGACTCACCGAGTCCAGGCCCACATCCTCGTCTGCTTCCTCGCCTACGTCCTGTGGAAAGCTCTGGAGCAGTGGGCCCACCGCGCCGGGCTGGGTCACACTCCACGGACCCTACTCGCTGAGCTCGCTCAGCTCAGAAGCGCGGATATCGTGCTGCCCACCGCAGAGCGTGAGTCCCGCGAGCTACGGATCCGCTGTGTCGTTCGGCCCGACCGCATCCACGCAGACCTACTTGATCGACTCGGTCTCCGTCTGCCCAAGAGGCTCCGAATCTCACCCGCACAAGCTCAAATGTAGTGCCGACTTTTGGTTCCCTTTCAAGCTAAGCTCTTGAAAACACTAGACCGACCCTCAGAGAACTGCGGAAGTTGGGCTA
>DASQFN010000119.1 GCA_035633115.1 Gemmatimonadaceae bacterium
CACGAGCTTCGGCACGTCGGAATCGGCCGCCAGCGACCATCCAGCACTCGCTGTTAGTAATCACGCGCGTAATAGAAACCGCGCGGGCTAGCCGCTACCCCTTTACGACGACCTTGACAAAATCGGCCTCATAGAAGCTGCGAGCAACTTGCAGGGATGCTCCGACTCCGCAGCATATCGTGGCTGCATAATTAGTAGTTATACTGCCACGACCTTGAGGACATGCTTGAACGTGCACTTGCAGCGTGCGCTCCATCGCGCGAGCTTAGCAGCTCCCCTACGCGCGCTGTCGCGCAGAGTGTGCGGCCTGAGTTCCGTCCCGCTCTTCGCGGTACGTCACTTGGATGCCCTGAGCGCTCCCGCTCTACAGGCAAACCGGTCGCGTGCATCTCGGCGCGCAGAGCGCATACCTAAGGCTGGATGAGAATCGATATCCATACCCACACCCTAAGGTGCAAGTCGGGGGACGCTCCCACGAGAGCCATTTCGCCGACTGCCTTCTGCGACACCATTCTGTCTACCGACGTTGGCATCGTCGCAATTACAAACCACAACGTGTTCGACCTCGATCAGTACCGCCTTATTGGAGCGGGACTAGCGACGAGCGCTCAGGTATGGCCAGGAATAGAGCTCGACATCGTCGAAGGAGGCGAGCGGGGGCATCTCATTGTCATTGCGTCGCCGCAACGTGTGGAGGCGTTTGCCGCTGCCGTAGCAGAAACTACGCAGGGGCAGAGTCCCGATACGTTTGCCGCCACGGCAACGCAGGTTCTAGAGCGTTTTGATCACCTAGAGCCGCTATATGTCGCTCACTACCGCCAGAAGAAGCCGAATCTCTCAGATTCGGCGCTTGAAACCTTACTTAACGGCACACAACATCCGGGACGAGTAATTAAGGAGGTCACCAATTCCATTTCAGCAGGCATATACATCTCACATGGCCACGCCTCGATGTACGGCTCCGATGTTCAAGATTGGTCGGAGTACGTTGCTCTGTCGCGCGAGCTACCCGAACTCCGCCTGCCAGTGGATAGCTTCGAGCATTTTTGTCTCTTGCTCGAAAAGGATCCGACAACAATCAACACCGCACTTACCCGCAAGACTTCTGAAGTATTGTTGCTCCAGCCCTTTGAGGATGAGAGCTTTGTCCAGCTCAGAGTCTACAACGACATAAATATTCTTTTCGGGGCAAAGGGTACGGGCAAATCTTGTATTCTCCAATCCGTCGCAAAGCACTATGCCGAAAGCGGCCTCAACGCGACAGTGTACGAGCCGGGGAGCGATCGCCTACACGAGATCTTCGACCTTAAGGGCAATGATCTCCAAATCAATCTCGATACGTACGATATCAACTATTGCTCTGATGAAATCGAACTTATCCGTGGGGCAGAAGAGGCTAGTGTAACAAGCCTAAACAAGTACGTCGCATACTTTGCGTCCAAGAGTACCAATCGCAGCGCTAAACGTATCCTTCTGAAGGATATTGATCCCGAGGAAGAAGGAGGTGCGAAGCGCATATTCTTGAACGCTGTAGAGGCGGCTGAGAAGACGAGGGTGTATCTCAGTTTCCTACAGGTAAGTGAGACCGCTCGCGAAGCCGTGGGCGAGGATGTGCTTGCGGAACTGGTGCGCATGCTTTCCACGCTGCTGCACGCTCTGGAGGCGAAGAAGTGGGATGCGTTTGTCGCATGGAAGGAAGTGCGCCTGCTTAACGCCGCGATTGGGGTATTCCGCAAGGAAGTTGAGCGCAAAACAGGCACTCCGGCCAAGCCGACCACGACCGGGTTCCGAGAGTACGCGGCTAATCGTATTCAGATCGCCGCCAGCGCCGCAGCGGTTCTGCAAAGCATCGATACAGCGGTCCCGCCGATAGTCATATCGATTGGCACGCTCGGCGACAATAAGGGAACACTTACACTACGCACTGAGTTCACGATTCAAACTGGCAAGGTGGTAGCCGGCGAACTGAACAGTCTAACAGGCGTCAAGAAGTCGACACAAAAGAAGTTTGCTGCCGAAGTCCGCATGATAAAAGCGCGCGCATATAGTGACAGCCTCTTTCAGCATATCGCACGCCTCAGGGAGATCGAGGATGTTGAGGACATTAAGACTGTCTATGAGCTAGTGCTATTTCGGAGATACTTCGCGCTAAATGGGCGGGCATATGAGCCGTCCAGCGGAGAGGCGTCGATGGTGATGCTTCAAGCCGAGCTTGAGAAGGATGCCGACGTCTACATTCTCGACGAGCCGGAAAGAAGCCTTGGCAATGAGTACATCAGTGACGTCATCGTACCGCTGATCAAGGAACGCGCAAAGACGGGTAAGCGAGTCTTTATTTCCACTCACGATGCCAATATTGCCGTAAGAACGCTTCCGTACAGCTCCATTTATCGCTCGCATGGACAAGATGGGTATCGGACCTACACCGGCAACCCATTCAGCAATAAACTTGTCAATGTAGTTGACGATAGCGATCAGCTCGATTGGCGTATTGTGAGTATGAGAACACTCGAAGGTGGTCCAGCGGCGTTCGGAGAGCGAGGGCGGATCTATGGTCAAGATTAAAGCCTCTGTGCAGAGCGCTCAGGACAAGCACTTTATTGATATCGCACTTGACAGCGATGTCGTTCGCATACCGATCTCTGAGGATAATCCCAATCAGGTGAAAAGCGCATTTAACAAGCTTCTCGAGCGGACGCGCTCCGGGCAATTCACTATAGAGCTAGAGTCAGATAGCGATGATCTCTTTTCGCATGTTGCGAAGGAATACATCGCTCAGTTGAATCGTGAGCTCCAAGAGATTTGGAAGGAAATGAAGCAACACAAGTTGGTGGGCAGCGAAGCCCGCTAACATCTGGCATCTGGTGCCGGCAGTATAACGTGCGTTGGAGCAGACAGAGCGGCTATCGATGGAGCGCGCTCCGCGCGCTCTCTTACTGATCGCCCTGCAGCTCAACTTGGGCGTTAGACGGATGCGAACTCCTCGACCACGATGAGGAAAGCTATGGGGATATCTCCCTATGTGGCTCGACTGCGTCAACGGATCGGCACGTCACGACTCCTGCTCCCGTCAGTGGCAGCAATCGTGTACGGAGAGTTAGGGGAAATACTTCTAGTGCGTCAGCGTGATGGGCATGCCTGGAGCACACCTGGTGGAGCGGTCGAACCCGATGAGAATCCAATCGATACAGTGGTCCGTGAGACGTGGGAAGAAACCGGACTTGTGGTGCAGCCGACGGCATTGATCGGCGCCTTCGGTGGTCCGGATTTCGTCGTGCGTTACGGCAACGGGGATGAGACTCAGTACGTAATGTCTGTTTTCGAGTGCTCCGTTGTGGCGGGCGAGCTCACGAGCGCGAACGATGAGGTAACGGCGTGCCGATTCATTAGTGAAGCTGAGTTCCGCACCCTCGTTGTAACGCCTTGGACTAGAGAGGTACTTCCCCTTTGCTATACACGGCCGAGCAAGCCAATCATTGGGCCCGTCAATTGGGCTCCTCCGATTGCCGGTTCGCATCCAGCCACCGTCTAACACTCGCTGAAGCTGACATGCGATTTGATGAAGCTCGCTGCGCTCGCTACTGTATGATTCGCTCGCAGCTTAGCTGAAGCGTTAGACGGGCAACCACGCAGAGACGCCGAGCGTAGCGTTCACGCCCTATGACGATCAGGAATCATTGGATTGGCGCCGCGCTAGCAAGTATCGGCGCAGTCAGAAATGACGCTACACTCGCGCGTAGGTCGACTCTCTCATCTGCATCCCGTCCCCGTCGTCGTCACCATTGAGGTACTGCGCCAGATATCGGATCCCTTGGGCAATCTCCATGACGTGTCGAAACGATTCGATCGAAAACGGCCATAGATAAGGGTGGAACGGCGAGGCCGGTTCAAAGTCGTTCCGACGATGCAACTGATACTGGGCGACGAGATGGAAGAGTTCCGGGAAGACCTGCTCAATGCTTTGAAACGAGTCGGCGTGGGCCGCAACGGTTTCGCAATGGTCTAGCAAGGGCTCGATCCAGTCGTCCTCGTTGGCCACGCTGGGTCCCGACGGTACCAGCGAGAGAAGCCGCTCGCCATCAGGCCCCATTCGCTCGATGCGCCGGCGCGGCCTGTCGCGGTACGCCGACATGGCTTCGACCGCCCTCGGGAGGTGAACAAGTGTCGCGCGCAGTTCCGGCGAATGCGCCTGCATGCAATAGGTGATCCACGTCGACCACTCACGGGCAGCCTCGTCGCTGAAGGGAGAATCGTCGTCCCTCGTCGCACCAGCGAGCTGGCACCCAATGGACGTGGAGCGAATGTGAAGTTCGTGCTCGCGCACACGTTGGCGAATCTCGGCCGGAGCCGGAAGGTCCGACACCCCCTCACGCTCCGCCAGCAAGCCGGCTGTCGCGAGCGGAAGAATCAGATCGGCCTTTGCGATGAGCCGCATGTCAGCTTCCGTCAGCACGCCGTCCGCAGTTGCCCACCGGATTCTGCGGCCGCCGACACGCTGAGCATGAGGATCCTCCCCCCAGCACTGACGGTAGGCCTGCGCGATCGATGCGATGAGCCTGGGGCGCCAGATGTCCGAGTTCATCGCGCCCTCCCGAATATGAAGTCGGAATCGACCGCGACGGCCTTTGGTACGATCGTGAAATGGTTGCCGTCGCGCAGCTTGTAGTTGGCATCTCGCGCGTACTGATTCTGGATGACGACATGGTCGTCTTCGCCGTGAGCCGTACGCGCAACGCGCAGCCCGCACGCCTTAGCTGCCACGGGAGACTCCTTAATGCGATCCTTGACATGGTTCTCAAGTCTCTTGAGGAGATCTGAACCCTCCTTGAGATCCATAACCGCTGAGACTCCGCCGTTACGAACGAACTGGATCGCCGAGAGGAGTGCCTCCGTCCCGACGTACTTCATGAGCCAGGGGAGCTTGGAGCCGAGGAGCGCCGGCGCGAGGAGCAGCTGATCGACCTTCCACGCTGGTGGCTGGGCCAAGTCCTTCTCACCGCTAATCGCGCTCGCCAGTTCCGTCAGAGCTGTTCGCGCGACGACCGCGCCTAGCGAGTGCGAGACGATGTCGATTGTGGCATACGTCGGTTTTGGCCGACCAGGAGGCAGCGACTCGTGGATGAATGCCGGCGAAGCGCCGTCCAGCAGCCCTTCCAGCGCTTCCCTGAAGCGTCGCGAAGCGCGAGGGATCGTCGTTCCAAGGCTCTTGTAGTCAAAGTAGAACACGTCGGCACTAGCCATCTCGGGCCGCTCGACCAGCAGCCGGAACGGCACCCAGACATCCCAGCTGCTCATGAGGCCGTGCACGAAGACCACCGCCCGGTTGGCGGGCTCGAAGCTCCATCGGGCGAATAGGTACGCCCGCTCTCGCGATTCCCATACCTTGTATGACGCCGTGCGCGTGATTTCCATCGCCGTTGGCTGGGTGGTCCATAATTCTCGCAGCAAACCCCCGGCGCGGCCAGACAGAACCAATCCAAGCCGTGTTCCGCCGCGATCCAGATTTCGGACTTCCTGTCATGCATTGGGGCAGCGCCGGTCTAACGAGGAGTTGTAGCTGACGGCGCTCCACGGAAGCGGCTGGCTCGCTGCGCTCGCCTGCCGCACTATTGATGAGGGCCGCAGCTAAACTCCGACGCGTTAGGCTGGCTTCCTCCACTACATAGGTATGATCGCGAAAATCGTTTATTGGCTTCTACTCTAAGGCCTTTCACCCACCGTCGGCTACAACCATTAATCCGGCGCGCGCCGTCATCATCGCCGCGACTGGTACCGCAGATCGTGCGATTTTGCGGATTTGCCACCGCGCTCAGCGCCGCATTGACTGCATGCGCGGTTACGCAGCCAGCCCTCGCACCTCAGCCTCTGATCGGAAGCGGCCGAGGTGTTGACCACGTAACACTGCTCACACAGGACGTGGCAGCGGCAGCAAAGCGATTCGCGGACGATTTCGGTTTCACGGTCGGGCCCACGCGGAAGCTGAGCTTCGGATTCGAGAGTGCAGTCATCTACTTCGCCGACCTCACATACATCGAGCTATACGCAATCCATGACCGCAAAGTAGTGGGCGAATCGACTGAGGCCTTCGCGCTCGAGGCGCCAGAAGGTCTCACCTGGGTCACGCTGCATGTTGACTCCGCTCGACGTGCGGCAGAATTCCTGCGCCAGCTCGGCAAGCCAGTGTTCGGCCCGGACAGTATACCAGAAAGCGAAGAGAACTGGCGTTTTAAGCTCACTGGCCCGCAGCAGGCGTTTCTCCCCGGAGGGCGGATCTATTTCATCGAGTACAACGAAGCTGTGCGCGCGCGCTTTCGGACAGAGAACCGGGCCATGGTTCAGTCTCGTGAAATCCACCCAAACACGGCGCAAGGCCTTCGCAGCATCTGGATCACGGTCGCTGACCTGACTGCAGCCGCAGCGATTTACACATCGGCTGGCATGGCTACCGGACCCGAGTTCGAGCTTGCTGCGCTATCGACACAAGCACGCGAGATCCGCATGCGCGGTGGTACGATTCTCCTCGCCCTTCAGAGCGCTGGCTCGCCCTCACGGAACGCTGCATTCACAGGCATCAGCATCAAGGTCGGGAGCATCGACGCCATCCGAACCCGTGTCCTAAAACGGCGGGGGCTCAACCTTGAGCCGTACGCTGGCCGGTACGGCCGAAGCGTGCGCATTCCGGCGTCGCTTGGGTACGGAACAGTCATCGAGTTTTTTCAGTGATTTGCGCCGGGGCATTGCGAGCGGATCTGCCTGAACGGCTGCGCAGAATAAGACGGATCGAAATACGCCCGAGTAAACCGGCGTATATCTGCGGTGAACACAATGAGAAGAAGGCACGAATTCTCCAAGGCCCAGAGAATTCCCTGCCCCAAGCGCCTTAAGCAATCCCTGACGATGGGCTTTACACCACAACGGTGGTGTACAAGGCGTATGGGCTGGCGAACTCGATGTCCGTATGAACACGCATCAGCCTGTATGTACGCGACTGCGCGGCATTTGCGACCGCCTCGCTGTGAGCAGCCGGGGAGATAGGTAACAAGTCTGTCCAGCAACATGGGTAACACTTTGGATGTTATCCACGAATGATGTAATCACGCTCATTCAATGTGGCAATGAGTACGGTGTTGAAGTAGATGGACCAGACGCCGTCA